>DQUJ01000041.1 GCA_015662325.1 Leucothrix mucor
CAGCATCGAGATCAAACAAAAACGTCATATCGGGTCTTAAATCATCTTGCACCCAGTTTTCTAGTGCGGCGATACGCGCAATATCAATTCCACGCCCCCCGCCTTGATAAGCATAACTGGCATCGGTAAAACGATCACACAGCACCCATTTACCTTCTTTTAGAGCGGGTAAAATAACCCGTTGTACATGCTCTGCCCGTGCCGCAAACATCAACAATAATTCAGTGTCATGATGCATCTCGGGCAGGTCTTTAGAGAGTAAAATCTCACGAACTGCCTCGCCAATCTTTGTGCCGCCAGGTTCACGCGTGAGTACTATATCTTGTCCCGTTTTTTTAATTTGCTCTGCGATAAACTCAATATTGGTCGTTTTTCCAGCGCCTTCGACACCTTCAAAGGTAATAAAAAGCCCTGTATTTGAATCGGACATTATTTATCACCTTGATAGCGTTTAGCTTTGCCATTCAGTAAATACTTAATCACAGCACGTTTATGTTCTGCATAGGTTTTAGAAAAATAGGATCGACCATTACCTTTTGCTACAAAGTATAAAATATCACCTTCTGCTGGGTGAAACACGGCTTCGATGGATGCTTTGCTGGGTGTTGCAATCGGTGTGGGTGGTAAGCCGTTACGTGTATAGGTATTATACGGCGTATCTGTTTTTAAATCCTTTTTACGAATATTACCTTTGTATTTATCACCCATGCCATAAATAACCGTAGGGTCTGTTTGAAGCTTCATACCTTTTTGTAAACGGTTAATAAAAACGCGTGCCACTTTCTTTCTATCCGCAGGATCACCCGTTTCTTTTTCGACGATAGATGCCAATATAATTGCATCGTAAGGCGTATTTATGCCTTTAAATGGAGTACGCGTTTGCCAATGTTTATCGACAAGTTTTATCAACGCATCGTGGCTTCGTTGTAAAAACTCTAGATCGGTACTATGACGTGGCGAGCTGTAGGTGTCGGGTAAAAATAACCCTTCGGGTTTAAATTGTTGATAGGCTTTATCTTTGGTTTTTAACTTTGCCATGATATTTTTATAATCATCACTCGTTAAGGTCTGTTTTAGGTTTGGGTCAGCCTGTATGGTTTTAATAATATCCGTAAATAATTTACCTTCTAATATTTGAGTTTGATATTGTAAGGTCGACCCTTTGGTGAATTTATCTAAGATTTGCTTTGGGTTCATACCCGATTTAAGCTCGTACTCCCCAGCTTTGATCTTAGTGTCTTGTTTATTAAGTTTCGCTAAAATTGTAAAAAACAGTGCACGTTTTATAATACCTTTTTGTTCCAACTGCTTGGCAACCGTGCGAATACTGCTGCCTTTTTTAATCTCGAAACTGGCAATGTCACGACTGACTGTTTGCGCCTGAAAGTGTTGGTATTCGGCATAACCAAAGTAGCCAATCACAGCGCCAATAATTAAGATTAAAGGCAATAAATATTTGAATATGAATTTCATAGTGTTGATCTAACTAGAGTGTTGAATCTAAATACTGATTAAATTGAGAAATAAAAGGGGGGATGGAATAAGTTTTGTTCTCAAAGCTTGTAACGCCCCAAAGCCCTATGATTGAATTACTCATAAAGACTGCCTCCGCATTTAGGACATCATCTATTTTTATAGGTTCTTCAGAGACGGTGCAAGCTTCGTTTTTAAGCCACTCCATCGCTTTTTGTCGCATAATGCCTTTAATGCCACAACCCGTAGCATCATCTAATCGTGGTGTTTTTATGTGTTTAGTTTTATCTAAAATAAACACATTACTCATCGTGCCTTCAATCACATGATCATTAAAATCAAGCATCAAACCTTCTTGGTTTTCATTCAGCTCTGCACTGGCTAACACCTGCTCTAAACGGTTAAGGTGTTTAAAGCCTGATAACGGCGGATTGTAGGCAAGACGTGTTTTACATAACTGCAGATTAATACCATTTTCACGATAATTAGAAATATGATCACCCCAAGGGTGAAGCGATACAATTCGGGTTGAGGTAGTCTTTATAGAAGGATCAGCCCGATAACCACGTCCGCCAGAACCGCGCGTTATTATGATTTTCAGAACCGCACGGTTATTTACAGTTTCAGACAGGTGTTGAATTTCATCTTGCAGTACGGTTAAATCAGGCGGGCTGATATTTAATGCCTGACAACCCAGCATTAAGCGGTCTAAATGATCATTTAGAAACTGGGGTTTACCATTGATAATTGCGATTGTTTCCCAAACGCCATCACCGTATTGCAGGCCACGATCAGAAACAGAGACAGAATGTGTTTTCTTTCCATTGACCAAGACAACAGCTTGCATAGAAATATTACGCTCTAACGTGAAACTATATTTTCTTAAAGATAAGCGTTCCGTTGGTACCACCAAAACCAAATGAGTTACTCATCGCCACATCAATTTTGGCATCACGGGCGGTATTAGCAACATAGTCAAGATCACAGTCTGGATCTTGGTTATCAATATTGATAGTCGGTGGCAGTACTTGATCACGAATCGCTAAGACACTAAAGATTGCCTCTATTCCACCTGCCGCGCCTAATAAATGACCTGTCATAGACTTGGTTGAACTCACTGCAATTTTGTACGCATGGTCACCCAAAGCACGTTTGATTGCATTAGTTTCAGCCACATCACCCGCAGGTGTTGATGTGCCGTGGGCGTTAACGTAATCAATATCTTCTGGGTTTAAGCCTGCATCTTTCAATGCATGATCAATACAACGTGCCGCACCTTCACCATCGGTTGCGGGGGATGTCATGTGGTAGGCATCACTGCTCATACCAAAGCCGACTAATTCACATAGGATTTCTGCACCACGTGCTTTTGCAAATTCGTATTCTTCAAGTACTAAAATACCTGCGCCATCACCTAAAATAAAACCATCACGGTCTTTATCCCATGGGCGACTCGCTGCGGTTGGGTCATCATTACGGGTTGAAAGCGCGCGCATCGCGGCAAACCCACCAATGCCCAATGGTGTGGTACACATTTCTGCACCACCTCCTAACATAACATCTGCATCGCCATACGCTATCATACGTGCGGCATCACCAATACTGTGTGTAGCGGTTGCACAGGCAGAAACAGGCGACATATTGTGGCCTTTTAAACCCAGCATAATAGAGATATTACCCGCAACCATATTTACAATAGCACTGGGCACAAAGAAAGGCGATATTTTACGTGAGCCACGTTCCAAATAAACCTTCGTATCTCTTTCAATTGTTCCGATCCCACCAATACCAGAACCGACGATGGTACCTATTCTTGTTGCATTTTCTTCTGTGACTTCAAGCCCAGAATGCTTCATCGCATCGAACGCAGCGCCCACACCATAATGAATAAAAGGATCCATTTTCTTTTGGTCTTTTTTAGTGATGTAGTCGCTAGGATCAAAATCATCCACATTGCCTGCAATTTTTACAGAAAAATCAGCAGTATCGAAATATTCTGGTGGAATCAAACCTATGCCACTCACACCTTCTTTGATGTTTCCCCATGCTTTTTCGATGGTTGAACCCACAGGAGATACAATTCCCAGACCCGTAACTACTACTCGACGTTTTGACACTAGATGAACCTATCCTTTTAACATTAAAAATTGTAAACAACCGGTAATGCTCTATTAAAATCAAAAAACAAAACAGAAAAACATCTGATAGTTAATCTGTAAATTGATGTTTTAAATTAAAAAAACCGCAGTACTGGAACACCAATACAGCGGTTTATACACAATCAAATAGCCTGTTTAAAAACAGACCAAGTATTGAGCTGATGTGGTTTAGCCTTGATTGTTATTCACGTAATCAATCGCTAACTGAACAGTGGTAATTTTCTCTGCTTCTTCATCAGGAATTTCAGTACCGAATTCTTCTTCCAGTGCCATAACCAATTCAACGGTATCTAATGAATCTGCGCCAAGGTCGTCTACAAATGAAGCTGCGTTTGTTACTTCTGCTTCATCAACGCCTAACTGTTCTACTACAACACTTTTAACGCGTGTTTCAATATCGCTCATAATTCTTCTCTTCTGTTTAAAAAATAATTTACTGCATTATAAATAATGGGGTCATTGTAGATAAAATCTAGCCTCTACACAAACCCTATTTAATACTATTTGCTTGTTGTCTTAGGTCATGCTGAGATCAACCCATATACATGCCACCATTCACATGTAAGGTTTCACCCGAAATGTAATCAGCCATATCTGATGCTAAAAATAAGACTGCATTGGCAATATCTTCGGACTGCCCTAACTTACCTAGTGGAATATGTCCTAACAACGCATTGCGTTGATCATCTGATAATTCGCGTGTCATATCGGTATCTATAAAGCCCGGTGCGACGACATTAACCGTAATGCCACGCGAACCTACTTCTTGCGCTAATGATTTAGAAAAGCCAACAACACCTGCTTTAGCCGCCGCGTAGTTAGCCTGTCCTGCATTACCTGTTGCGCCAACTACCGATGAGATACTAATTATGCGCCCTGTGCGCGCTTTCATCATGCCGCGTAAACAGATTTTACTGAGGCGAAAAACAGAGGTTAAATTGGTGCTCATTATATCGCCCCACTCGTCTTCTTTCATCCGCATTAATAAGTTATCACGCGTAATGCCGGCGTTATTCACCAAAATACCAATTACACCATATTCATCATTGATTGCTTTCACAACGGTATTGACTGATTCTTGATCAGTTACGTTGAGCGTCATGCCCTGCCCTTTAATACCTTGTTCTGCGAAATAATCAGAGATTGATTTTGCCCCTGCTTCACTGGTTGCTGTACCGATAATGGTTGCACCTGCTTTACCTAATGATTCTGCAATGGCGCGCCCAATGCCTCTGCTTGCGCCAGTGATGAGGGTGATTTTTCCTTCTAAGCTAATATTGCTCATGTTAAATATCCAATTCTAATTTAATGATGATAAACGGTTGTTTTTAAAATGATCATATAATGAAAGTAATCACGAACAAATTTCTAACGCTTTATCAAGCGACGCTTGATCATGCACGCAAATATTGCCTAATTTGCGATTAATTCGACGATTAAGTCCAAATAGGATTTTGCCCGGACCAAATTCGATAATGGTATCTGCACCTTGCTGATTTTCAAAATTATTAATTGTTTCAACCCAACGCACAGGTTTATACAACTGTTCTGCCAAGGCATTTTGTTTATCGTTACTGTTATCAAAAGTACCTGCCGTTACATTCTGTAGCACGCTCACATCACCATCTGCAAACGCTGTATTTGTCAGTTTACTATTAAGCTCGGTCGCAGCACCTTTTAATAAAGAACAATGTGAAGGTACGCTCACTGCCAGCTTAATCGCACGTTTTGCGCCCGCTTCGGTTAATAGTTCGATAGCCGAATCAACCGTAGCCGCATTACCTGCAATAACAACTTGGCCTGGAGAATTAAAATTAACCGCTTCTACAATACCGCTTTTATCAGAATCAGGATCACTTAAATCTGCACAAATCTTGATAATTACATCGTCATCAAGTCCTAAGATTGCTGCCATTGCGCCCTCGCCTGCAGGAACGGCTTGTTGCATCAAACGCGCACGTTCGGCAACCAATGGCATTGCATCTTCAAATTTCAGTGTGTTACTTGCAACCATCGCGCTGTACTCACCCAAACTGTGTCCTGCCATTGCTACGGGCGCACAACCACCTTGAGCTAACCAAACACGCCATACTGCAACACCTGCCGCTAACATCACAGGCTGGGTGTTTTCTGTTTGATTAAGCGCGGTATTGTCTTCATCTAAGACCAACTGCCATAAATCTTTACCAATTAAATCAGAACCTTGTTGAAAGGTGTGTTTAACTTCATTATAACTTTCTGCCAGTTCTGACAACATGCCCGTTGATTGAGAGCCCTGCCCTGGAAATACTGCTGCAAATGCCATTCTTCATCCTATTGAAAATCATAAAAACGCCCTCATAATACAGGGTATGCACAACTCTTTGAACCCGTAAATCGATGGTTCAGCTAGTATTTGCTATAATATTGATAATAGAAACATGAATAGGCAATTTATTACTTGTTAAATACCATAAGTAATGGATAATACGCCGACCTTAACGAAGCACGATACAGTTTTAATATGGCTAAAGAAGAAAGTATAGAAATGGAAGGAACGGTAGTAGAAACACTACCTAACACAACCTTCAAAGTAGAACTAGAGAATGGACACGTTGTAAACGCCCATATTTCTGGACGTATGCGCAAAAATTACATTCGAATACTCACAGGTGATTCGGTCACCGTTCAGCTAACACCTTATGATTTGACTAAGGGACGGATTACTTATCGTAGTAAGTAGTTATTAACATGATGTAACAGAATTCAGAAAGGTGCTTTTTAAGCACCTTTTTTAATGCTGATGTATTTCTGCTTAGAAGCAATACAGATACAAAAACTGTGCCGAGGTTGATCTGGGTTATTTTAGATTTAACTGCGCTATTCTTATTCGCTTGCTTAGTATAAAATCCGCCATCAAAAAAATATTTATTAATATTTTTAAACATGACACCAAACAAACAAATGAATGATAAAACCATAGCAACGCACAACGGTAATTTTCATGCTGATGATGTTTTCAGTATCGCCGCACTTAAAATCATATTCCCTTCATTTAAACTCATTCGCACCCGTGATTTAGAGATTATCGACAAGGCAGATATTGTACTTGATGTCGGTGGTGTATATGACGCGGATGCAGGTCGTTTTGATCATCATCAACGCGGTGGCGCGGGTGAGCGTGAAAATGGTATCCCCTACTCTTCGTTTGGTTTGATCTGGCAGAAATATGGTTTAGAGATTTGTGATGGCAACCAACGTGTTGCTAATGCAATTGATGCTGGCTTAGTATCAACGATTGATGCCGACGACTGTGGCTATGGCGAAAGAGCGGAAGGCATAAGCCTGAGCCGAACTATTTCGATGTTTAACCCGACTTGGCAAGAAGAAGCTGATTTTGATGCAGGCTTTAATGAAGCAGTAGAATTTGCAACACGCCTTTTAACACGATTTATAGCTTCTGCTAAAGGTGGTATTAGTGCGAAATCTATTGTCACCCAAGCGATTGAAGATGCCGAAGACCCGCGAGTGATTGTATTAGAAAAATATGTCCCTTGGAAAAAAACAGTTCTCAAATTATCTGAAGAGGCTTTATATATGATCTACCCTTCTCAGACAGGTCAATGGAGAATACAGACGGTGCCTGTTGAACAAGGCTCATTCGAAGACAGAAAATCGCTACCTAAACCATGGGCGGGCTTATCGGGTATTGAACTTCAACAAGCAACGGGGATTGATGACGCTATGTTTTGCCATAATGGTTTATTTATTGGGGGCGCAGAGTCTTTTGAAAGCACGATGAAAATGGCAGCTATGGCGCTTGAAGAAAAATAGAATAGTATCAATATTGCTTCAATAAAAATAAAGGCGGAGGAAGGACACCCTCCCCACCTATTTCGTTAGTTTCAAGGCTTCCAATATAAGATAGAGTAATTCACTAAAATAATAGACATTATGATATTGATGTTACCAATTATTAACTTGATAAATAGCTTCCACTTGTCTAATCAAAAACTACATCACCCTCTAAAACCTGTACATTAACAGCCTCCAGTCCTTTGTTTTTGCAAGGCCCACCCAAACACTCCCCTGCTTCAATGCTAAATGTCGCACCATGCATTGCACAAATAATATGTTGTTTAGTTTCATCTAAAAAGTCATCATCGTTCCATTCCAATGAGGCTTTAGCATGAGGACAGCTGTTTTGATAAGCAAAGATTAGATCGTTTTTGCGAATGATAAAAATAGATGTTTTATGACGATTAATTAACACTTCGAAACTACGTGTTTCTAAGTTTGCTAATGCATCAAATTTACACAAGAACTGATGATTCTCAGATGACTTATTAGAAGACATTATTTGTTTTTTGCTAATGGCTCATTAACATTTTCTTGCCATTGATTCATCACATCACAAAATAGATCAGCGGTTTTTTCCGTATCATAAACAGCCGAATGGGCTTCGCTTGCATCCCACGGAAAACCAGCGGCTTTACAGGCACGCGCTAATACAGTTTGTCGATAAGCCATTGCGGCTAATGTGACAGTATCAAACGTACTAAAGGGGTGGAATGGGTTACGTTTTTTCTTGGTTCGCTCAACCGCAGCATTTAAAAAGTTAAGATCAAATGCGGCGTTATGACCCACTAAAATCGCACGGGTACAGTTATTCAGTTTGACCTCTTTACGTACAATTTGAAATAATTCATTTAAAGCGACTTGTTCATTAACCGCGATGGCTTGTCTAAAAGGTAAATCAGGGTCTATGCCATTAACCGCGAGTGAAGCAGGTTCTAAATTAGAGCCTTCAAACGGTGTCACATGCCAACCGTGTGTCGTGTGTGGCGATAAAAACCCATTTTCATCAACACGTAAAGTGACAGCGGCAACTTCTAATAAGGCATCGGTATGATGATTAAACCCCCCTGTTTCCAAATCAATCACAACGGGTAAAAAACCTCGAAAACGACCGCCAAGTGGCGTTATCTCTTCAGGTTTGTTTTGTGTGTTGTCAACATTGTCAATGCTGTCTTTTTTTATAACAGTGCCAAGTGGGCTTTTGGTATTGATACTCATAGGTTAAAGCTTACATGATCAATCTTAAAATTACATGATTAATATGCATCCTGTAAAGGCGTATTTAAATACATAACTCACTGAAAAAGAGGCACAAAAACTAACGCTATTTAGCGTCCCTATTTGGTAAGCTGTAGGTTAGCGCTGAGGCACAAAGCCCAACATAGCGGCGTTTATTGAGATTCACAAGCGTAGCACCAACCTACAAGAACTGTTTCGATTATCTTATAGATTGAAATGCTA
>DQUJ01000047.1 GCA_015662325.1 Leucothrix mucor
ATATAAAAGAGCGCGGTTATATTCGTGAAGGCTATTGGGCTGACCTTGTGGTGGTGGATATAAATCAGCCGTGGACGGTAAGTACGGGCTCTGTTTTATTTAGCAGCGGCTGGACACCGTATTTAGGCGAAGAGTTTCGGTCTAGGGTGTATGCAACGATTGTGAACGGAAACTTGGTTTATATCAACGATACGGTTCGAACCGATGCGAAGAAAGGCAAGCGAGTTGAGTTTGAACGCGCAAAGGCGGTATAAACAGTGCCTTCCCATGTTATTTTATTTATCCCCGAATTAATTAAGCCCTTAAAAACGTGGCAAAAAGATTTTGGTTTCGACGCAATAAGCCCTGTGTTTTCAACACTGTTTACATATTATAAACGTAGCAATACCTCCAGTGTCGGATTAGATAGATCCTTGTTTTCTGCATTGGGTTTACCTAGTGATGAAGAGCTTCCTATCGCTCAATACCGATACAGCAATGATTCAAAAACCGCGCAGATGCTGATTTGTGCCGACCCTGTGCATTGTGAAGTGGGCATTAATGATATTACCTTGACGCATGTGATTGATGATTTGACACGCGATGAAGCGGAAGAAATAATCTTGCAATTAAATCAGCATTTTAATCAAGATGGTTTGGAATTCTTATTGGATGATGCACAACACTGGTACTTGGCTTTACCCTTGTTAGAACAGCTAGAAAAACAAGAAGTATTTAACAGTACCGAACTTGATCAGGTTATCAGAAAAAACATATTTCCATTTTTACCTCAATCAGATGCTAGAAATTGGAAAGTAATTCAAAACGAAGTGCAAATGTTATTACATCTATCCAGTATTAATCAATCACGTGAAATAGCAGGTTTGCTAACGGCGAATAGTCTTTGGTTCTGGGGAGGTGGGAAAGCAGGTATTGAGAATGAGAGCGCAAAGAACCGAGTGAAACTGGTTTTTGGCAATACAGATAAAGCGACGCTCATTGCAAAAGCAGGAAAATGTGATTGTAAACCATTACCCAGTCATGGAGATGAGATTGTTGAGACGATGATTCAGCAAAACAATCAGGGTGATATTTTTGTTATTCTGGATCAACTATTAAAACCCGCATTATCGAGTGATCTGCAAACATGGCAACAGCAATTAAGCCATATAGAGCAACAATTTATAGAACCATTGATGCAAGCGTCTCAGCAGGGCACGATTACATTACAAATAGATAGCTGTGATGGGCAACGCATTACTCCATTGAAAACGCCCCTGTGGAAAAAACTCTTTAAAAAGCCACAATCGCTAGTAACATTAAGGCGTTCTTGATGAGCTTCAACAAACAACCTCCTAGTTCTGTGAAGCTTGTGACGATATGTATCTAAGCTTAAGCACCACATTACTGACTAAAATGGATTGCCGCCTGCGCGGTAATCACGAAACATTGCAGGGCTTCACAAAGTGAAGCTGATACGTCGTGAACCCACAGGGAAAGTCAAACTATCCAAAGATGCACCCGACTTATTACAACGCGTGTTTGCCATGCGCGGTATTCAATCTGAAAGCGAATTAAATGTCGATTTAAAATGTTTACATCCTATTTCTGGATTAAAAGGTATTGATCAAGCAACTCAGATATTAGTCGAAGCGATTGAAGCCAAGCAACGTATTTTGATTGTGGGTGATTTTGATGCCGACGGCGCAACCGCAACCGCGCTGAGTGTACGAGCATTAAGAATGATGGGGCATCAACAGGTTGACTATTTAGTGCCGAATCGTTTTGAATTTGGCTACGGCTTAACGCCTGAAATTGTAATTGAAGCGCAAAAGTATAAGCCTGATTTGATTATCACGGTGGATAACGGAATATCCAGCGTTAAAGGCGTTGCAAAGGCAAAATCACTGGGTTGCAAAGTGATTATTACCGATCATCATTTACCCGGTAAAAAACGCCCCGATGCGGATGCGATAGTGAACCCGAATCAACAAGGCGATGAATTTCCTTCTAAAAACTTGGCAGGTGTGGGCGTTGCCTTTTATTTAATGTTGTCGCTTAAAAATGCATTGGTACAAAAACACTATTTTGAAAGTCAAAACCTAGCTATGCCCAATCTGACGACACTACTTGAT
>DQUJ01000158.1 GCA_015662325.1 Leucothrix mucor
AATGGTGCCCAGGGCCGGAATCGAACCGGCACGGTGTTGCCACCGAGGGATTTTAAGTCCCTTGCGTCTACCAATTTCGCCACCTGGGCATTGCAATAAACTTACAATAGATGGTCTTTCTTAAACAACTATTACAATCAATTCAAAAAGGTAGACAATTAAAATTGTATTGTTTGTAATAAATGGAGGCTGAGCCCGGAATCGAACCGGGCTAGGCGGTTTTGCAAACCGCAGCATAACCTCTTTGCTACTCAGCCTCACTAAGGTGCGCGATAATAGCATCAAAATTTACCATTTGGAATGGATTATTTAAGCAATTACCGAATCATTTTTTCCCATAAAAATAGCCCCTAATTTTATGAGAATTAGGGGCTAACTGTGTTTGGAGGCTGGGCCTGGAATTGAACCAAGGTAATCGACGTTGCAGGTCGATGCATATTCTCTCTGCCACCCAGCCAGAGGGGCGTTTCTACTCATTAGGTATTTCTTCTCGCCCGTTGTTACACTTCTACGAAAGGCAATCAGCATTTCCTACGAAGTGCACCTAATATATAGCTTTGATTTCATTTTTACTACTCACTTGTGATTAATGGTATAAATTAGTGGAAGTTCTGTCGATACCTCACTCTTATCTTTGATTCATATCAATTTTTTACGTTTTGAATTTCACAATTAATGACCTGTGTGATAATTAATGCTTTTTTATTTGCAAGGCACACAACTAAAATGCAAGATAGCACCCACTTTATTATTGGAAGAAACAATGGCAGCTTTTATACCTCCCTACCCCAAAAGACATAAAAAAGAGATCAATCCGTTTCAGGCACTTTATTATGCCCGTAACGATTTATTGTCGATCTGGGATGAGGCAGCATTTAGTGATGAATTCTCCTCACAAAAAATTCTTAAACAGCATGTATTTGTTGCCAATTCTCCCGATATTATTCGTTATGTATTTGTTGAAAACAAAGATAATTACGAACGTAAATCACCCCAAATGCGTCGTGCATTAGAGCCTTTGTTAGGTGATGGGTTATTTATCAGTGATGGTGATACTTGGGCTTCTCGGCGTAAAATTCAAACCCCTCTGTTTGATCATTCACATATCAAAATTTTCAGTAAGATCATGGCATCAACCATTACAGAAATGGCTGCTGAGTGGACAACGCATGGCGATGGTGCTGAATTAAATATTCATACCGAAATGGGCAAGCTGGCGGCGGAAATTATCGCACGCACCTTATTTGGTGAAAAACTAGGCGCAGAAAATAGTACTGCTGTAGTCGAAGCATTTGCAGATTACCAATCGGTGGTTAAGCAAATGGCATTATCAAATTTCTTAGGGCTTCCGGATTGGTTGCCCAATGTAAACGCGAAGATCGGCAAGGCTCGAAGAGCGGCTAAAACCATTCATAATGCAGTCGATGCGATTATTGCAAAAGCTGAAGAAGGTGGTGGTCAAGAAGGTACAATGGTTACCGAGCTATTAAAAGCGAATAAATCAGCAGCCGGTGGTGTTGACACCATGACAAAAAAACAGATTCGCAATGAAATTATTGTGCTCTTTATGGCGGGGCATGAAACCACCGCAAATGTACTCTCGTGGACGTGGTATTTAATTTCGCAATCGCCCGATGTTGAGAAAAAACTGCATGATGAACTAGCCGAAGTGCTCGGTGATCGCACCCCAGGCATGGAAGATATTGAAAAACTCGTTTATACCCGCGCTATTTTAGATGAAACCATGCGCTTATATCCGCCTGTGCCTATTTTATCTCGACAGGCATTAAAAGAAGATACGATTCGTGGTAAAAAAGTCCCCGCAGGGTCATTAATGTTGATTGTTCCGTGGTTGATTCAACGTCATAAAAAGTTTTGGAAAGACCCTGATGCGTTTATCCCTGAGCGTTTTTTACCAGGCGCAGAAAAACCCATTAAATTCACTTACATTCCTTTTAGTGCAGGGCCTAGAGTCTGTATTGGGAAGAGTTTTGGTATTACGGAATCGGTGCTTGCCGTTGCTATTTTAGCGCAACGTTTTAAATTAAGTTTAGCGCCTGATACCAAGGTGACTCATGAATGTCGCCTAACATTGCGCCCAAAAGGTTCGCTTCCGATGACAATGAAGATAAGGTAGAAAGTTATTTCTTAACTTCGTTATTTGTTGCATTAACTTCCGTGAACGCTTGTTCTGTAAATATCTGTCGTAATAGCTCATGCGTCATTCGATGCGCGGGGCTAATCGCGGTGATCTTACCCTGAATATGACCGCCCGATAACATCAAATCGCCTACTAGATCTAATAAGCGATGGCGTACATAT
>DQUJ01000021.1 GCA_015662325.1 Leucothrix mucor
ACCACTTTATGTTCATCGTCAATGTTTGTTTCAACGATTTCATCATCAATTAAGCCATCGGGAACTTTATGAATGGTTTCTTGCTCTATTGACAGAGGCTCTACGGACTCAGATTCTATTGATGTTTCTTGATCTTCAATAATTTGATCATCAACTCGGTCTTCAATCCGGTCTTCAACAGAATCAGATGGTTTATCTTTTGGCTTTTTTTTCTTAAATATTCCAAACATCGTTTATACTTTGCTCACTTTTTATAACAAGGTTTAAGGCAACTCACTAATATGAAAACAAGTTTATCACTAGCAACCCTATTGCTGTTAACTTTATTCCCTATCACTTCTAGTTTTGCAGAAGATAAGCAAAGCAGTACCAATAAATATCCTGTACATGAAACCATGTTAGAAAATGGCATGAAAGTACTGGTCAAACAAGATAAACGCGCACCCATCGCCGTTATTCAAGTGTGGTATAAAATCGGCACAAGCTACGAACACGAAGGCATTACGGGCTTATCTCATGCCCTTGAACACATGATGTTTAAAGGCACAAAAAAACGTAAATCGGGTGAATTTGAAAAGATAATGTCTTCTATTGGTGCACGTAATAATGCCTTCACCTCGCAGGATTACACCGCCTATTACGAAGTGCTGGCGAGTGATAAATTAGAAGTAGCGATGGAAATTGAAGCCGACCGCATGCGTAACTTGGTCTTTGATCCAGAAGAGTTTAAAAAAGAGATCGAAGTCGTAAAAGAAGAACGACGTTGGCGCACAGACGATAAGCCATCATCACTCACGCGTGAACAATTCAACGCAACCGCTTTTCTAAATAGCCCGTACCGCGCACCTGTAATCGGATGGATGGTTGATTTAGAAGGCATGAAGCTCGACGATGCGTATGCATGGTACAAAAAATGGTATACGCCCAACAATGCAATCTTAGTGGTCGTCGGCGATGTAGAACCCGATGCTGTACTAACAATGGCGAAAAAGTATTTTGCTGGCTACAAATCTAATCCGCTACCCGAAGTAAAAGCACGTACCGAAGTTAAACAACTAGGTCAACGCAATATCACCGTTAAACTGCCTGCAAAATTAGCCAACTTACGCATGGGCTTTAAAACCCCTGCAATGATTTCTGCAAAAAAAGGCAGTGATATTGAAAAAAGCTTAAGCGAAAAAGTTGAAAAATGGGAACCTTACGCTTTGGAAGTATTAGCCAATATTCTTGATGGTGGCGATAGCGCCCGTTTTGCAAAGAACTTAATACGTGGCAAAGAAATTGCCGCATCGGCAGGTGCAGGTTATTACGGCTATGGTCGCTTACCGAATATGTTAGTTGTAACTGGCACTCCTGCAAAAGGAGTTGAAACCAGCGACTTAAAAAAAGCATTGCTGGATGAAATTGAGACTCTCAAAAAAGAGCTAGTCAGCAAAGCAGAATTAGAGCGTGTAAAAGCACAGGTCGTTGCAGGTGAAGTGTATGAGCGTGACTCCATTCAGCACGTTGCCACCCTACTCGGCTCATTAGAATCGGTCGGTTTAGGTCATCAACTCATGGATGAATTTGTACCGCAAATTATGGCAATCACGCCCGAACAAGTACAAGCCGTTGCAAAAAAATACTTACTCGAAAATCAGTTGACGGTTGCAGAATTAATACCACAACCGATGAATGAAAAAACGAATAGCGCAGGGAAGAAATAAACAATGATATTTAAAAACACTATTTCCAAAACCATGAAACTATTTCTATTAGGCTTTTTGTTAATCGCCAGCCAACTATCACAGGCAGCGCCCAAAATCGAACACTGGAAAACTGAAAAAGGCTTAAGCGTTTATTACGTTCACGTACCCGAATTACCGATGCTTGATATGCGCCTAACCTTCGCCGCTGGCAGTGCTTACGATGCAAAGAAAGCAGGTATTTCTAGCCTTACCACGGGCATGTTAGATAAAGGCGCAGACGGTATGAATGCTGATCAGATTGCAGAAGCATTTGAATCGACAGGCTCAAACTTCTCTGCTAGTTCTGCGCGTGACATGGCAACCATAAGTTTGCGTTCGCTAACCATGCAAAGTCAGTTAGATAAATCACTCAACACGTGGTTAAACGTGATCGGCAAGCCGAGTTTTCCAGAAGCTGATTTTTTGCGTTTGAAAAAACAGGCGCTAATTGGTTTACAAGCCCAAAAACAAAACCCAAGTTCAGTTGCCAGCAAAGCATTTTACGAAAACCTGTACGGCGATCATCCTTATGCTTCGCCTACCAGCGGTACAGAAGAAACTATTAATGCAATGAGTGTTGATGACCTTAAAGCCTTTTATAAAAAATACTTTGTAGTTAAAAATGGTCAACTTGCTATGGTGGGGGCGATCAACAAAGCCGATGCTGAAAAAATAGCAACAATGGTATCAAACGCATTAGTAACAGAAGACAAAGGAACGGGTAAAAAAGCTGACCCTATTCCCGCAGTTAAACCATTGAAAGAAGCTAAAACAATCCACATCCCGTTTCAATCAGCACAAGCACACGTAATGATTGGTCAACCTGGCACTAAACGTGGTGATAAAGATTATTTCACGTTGTACTTGGGCAATCATACCCTCGGCGGTAGCGGTTTTACATCACGCTTAATGAAAGAGATTCGTGTTAAACGTGGGCTTTCTTACAGTGTTTACAGTTATTTTATGCCAATGAGCGAACACGGGCCTTTCTTACTTGGACTACAAACTAAACTAGCACAAACCGACGAAGCCATAAAAGTCGCCATGGATGAACTTAATAAGTTTAGAAAAGACGGCCAAACAGAAGCAGAGATAAACGCATCTAAAACTAATATTGTCGGTGGTTTTCCACTACGTACCGCAAGCAATGACGATATTATTGGTTACATCGCGATGATTGGTTTTTACGATTTACCATTGGATTATTTAGATACTTTCACCGACACCATTAGTAAAATTAAACGCGAAGAAGTGCTAGATGCTTATAAACGCCGTTTACAAACAGACAAACTATTAACCGTGATTGTTGGCGGAAAAGCAAAAGAAGATGGCAAAAAAGAAACACCCGCAGAAACAAAATAAACAGACAAACACCTTACGCATTATTGGTGGAGATTGGCGCAGTCGAAAACTGCAATTTCAGGATGCGCCTAATCTACGCCCTACTCCTGATCGCGTTCGAGAAACACTGTTTAACTGGCTACAAGGCAGTATTCACGGTACGCACTGTTTAGATTTATTTGCTGGCAGTGGCGCATTGGGTTTAGAAGCCCTTTCGCGTGGCGCTAAAGAAGTCATTTTTGTGGAGAAAATGACGCATGTGGCTACACAGATTGAAGCGAATCTTGCGCTACTTAATGCTGATTCACCTGTTATTAATAACGATGCTACAAGCTTCTTAGAAAACACAAAACAAATATTTGATATTATCTTTCTTGATCCACCTTTTCGGCAAGACCTGTTGCCAACGGCTCTTAAAATCATTCTAGAGAAAAAACGCTTAAATCATAACGGTTTGATTTATTTAGAGTATGAGTCAGAAGAAGTTTATGATTGGGATAATTATGGTTTGTCGTTGTTAAAAGAAACAGGGGCTGGGCAGGTTAAGAGTTGTTTATTAAAACGTCACTGATTTACTTAATATTATTAACACCTTATTAGTATATATTTGAAACAGAAGTCATCATGGTACTAAATTTATGTACAAACAAAAACTCGCCACCAGAGCTACCCGCACCTGGGAAAAATATTTAATATCCTTAAACAAGGAGATCCACTGGTTTACTCCTTCTATTTATTATCCTGCCTGGGGATTATTTGAGATTAAAGGAGACACCTATTCGGATATGAATTAGCACAAAAAAGAGATTTGAAGATAAAGAATTACAAATTTTCATCAATTCAGGGGGGAAAATCAACAACTTTAAATATGATAATAACATGTTAATTATTCCAAATAAGTTAAATCCTAATTAAAGTCAGCACCCCAAGTCCCACAACCAACAAGCCCGAGACTAAACGCACCGTTGGATTTCTTACCCAACCACTCAATCGCTCTGCCAATACACCCATCGCCAATAAATTGGGCAATGTCCCAATACCAAATGCCAACATAATCAAACCACCTTCAATGGCACTCCCTGCACTTAACGTCCACGTTAGCGCGGTATAAACTAAACCACAGGGTAACCACCCCCATAAGAACCCCAGTGGAATCGCTTGTTGAAGAGTACGTACAGGCATAAAGTGTTTGGTAAATGGCTGAATCCGTTTCCATAAAATAGAGCCGAAAATTCCTATTTTTGCTAAGCCTCGCCATAGCCCTGCCAGATACAAG
>DQUJ01000059.1 GCA_015662325.1 Leucothrix mucor
ATTATCAATTTATTCTTCCTGCTTATTACAACGGTTTCGACGTCAGCTTTTGCGGCGCCGAACACCCGTTCACCCCTTGGCGTTAACAGTAACGAAGTGATGGACGACGATGCCAGCATCCCGTTTATTGATGTCTTTAAAATGTCGATTCCTTTTGAAGAAGCGCGCCCTTGGCTTACAAAAGGTAACATTGAATATGATAAAGATGGTTGGCCAAAGAAACTAAATGGCGGGCAAGCAGGTACACGCTTCTTACATACTATACCCAAAGGCACCGTTCCCGAAGGCAATTACACCGTTTTATATGATGGCGAAGGGAAGATTGATTACAGTGACGATGCTAAATTAGTTTCGCGCGAAAAAGGCAGAGATGTTATCTCGATCAAAGCCGGTAAAGATAAAGAGTTCCGCGTTAAATTAATTATAAAACTCAGCAACGAAAAAAACTATTTACGTAATGTGCGCGTTTTAATGCCAGGTGGCGTATGTTCTAACAATCCTTATCGTCGTGTTAATGGTAAAAACCAATGCCGTGGCTCACAATTCTTATCCTTTGAAAAACACCATAAAACCTTACTGTTTAATCCTGATTATTTAAATTATATGAAGGATTTTAAAGTCATTCGTTTTATGAATATGTCGGGCATCACCCGCAACCCATTAATGGAATGGAGCAAACGTCCTAAAGTCAGCAATGCAACCTGGGGCGGTAAAGCCACTATACGTGGCGCGCCTTTAGAAATAATGGTGGCATTAGCTAATAAGCTAAATGCTGATCCTTGGTTTACGTTACCGCATAAAGCGAATAATGATTTTGTGAGACGCTATGCTCAATATGTTAAAGCCAATCTTAAACCAAACCTTAAAGCCTATGTGGAATACACGAATGAGGCATGGAATTCTATCTTCACCCAATCTCACTATGTAAAAGACATGGGTGAACGTATGCGACTAGATGAAGATCGTGCTAAAGCCGGTTATAAATACTTCTCACTGCGATCTGTGCAAATCTTTGATATTTGGGAGCAAACATTCGGTGGCACGAACCGTATCGTACGCGTGATGGGCAGTTGGACAGGGTGGACGCGCATGTCTGAAATGTTATTGTCTTATCGTGATGCTTACAAAAAAACAGATGCGATTGCGATTGCGCCCTACTTCTTCCCAAAATTAGAAAATGCCAAGAAAGCACGCTCGGTTAGTCAGTTATTTAAGATGATGTATGACCCGAAAGAACGCTATTCGATTCCTAGTGTGTTGGGTATGATCCACAAAAACTCTGTTATTGCTAAAAAATTTGGTGTTGATTTAATCGCCTACGAAGGTGGACAACATTTAGTTGATTGGAAAAGCCGTAAAACGACTACTCACCCAACTAAATTAATGATTGCCGCTAATAGAGACTGGCGTATGGCCAAGGCTTATAGCGTCTTTATGCGTGGCTGGAAAGATAATGGCGGAAAACTCTTCGTGAATTTTTCTGCACCACGTACTTACCAATGGTTTGGTAGCTGGGGCACTAAAGAATATATTACACAGCCTGATTCTAAGGCACCTAAACACCGTGCTTTAATGCAGTTTAAACGTCAGCACCCGTGTTGGTGGGCAGGTTGCTCAGGATCAAAAATTGTGCGTTTACAAAAACCTGCAACCAATCCAATAGGCGATGTGTTTGCACTTGTACCTAATCAAAAGAAACGTAAAGACGGTAAAAACAGCCTTGCTAAAAAGGGTACTATTGGTACGCATGTCCCTACTAAAAAAGTAGCGGCTAACACAAAATTATCTTCTGCTACGCGTGCTGCTAAAAATGCAGCAGCGGATAAAGCTAAAAAGTTACTGGCAGTCAAACTGA
>DQUJ01000005.1 GCA_015662325.1 Leucothrix mucor
GCAGTCGGCGAAGCACCACCAGAAAAAACAGAGAGCGCGGATGAGTTGAAGAGTTTTGTAAAGGAGATAGATGTGTTACTTCGTCGGGAACATGATGAAGACTATTGCGGTATCGTTTATACTGACAGTACACAACAGCCTAACTATATAAAAATATTTGACCCCAACAATATAGGCACGTCGTGTAGTACAGCGAAAAGCCCGCCTTTGCCCGGTTGGATTTTATCGACATTAAAACCGATAGATTTACCTAATGCATTGACGCCACCTAATAATCGTAATCGTTGGTGGAATAAGCTGTTTAATAAATAATAAAAGCATAAACCCGTAAGGTTAAAAAAGAGTGTGATAAAAATGAATAAAAAAACAACCCTTTTAAGTGTATTAGGTCTCGTTGCTGTATCTGGCGCAGGCTATCTTTATACCACAGGACAAGGAACTCAAGTAGTTCAACAAGTCAGTAGTTATTTACCAGAATCAGTGCGCGAATATCTTCCTGCATCCGTCTTGCCAGCACAAGAGGAGGAAATTGTAGTTGCTGACACAGAGAAAGCACCTGAAGAAATGGCACAAGCGCCAGTAATGGATGAAGAGTCTGTCAATAACACCGAAACTGGTGATGCACAAGATACAGTAGCAAATAATATGGATGCGGATGTATTAGGTGATATTGAACCGTCTATTGAAAACCCTGTCGAAGCTGAAGTGGCGACTAATGTAGTAGAAAATGCTGAAGCGATTGCAACGGCAGAAGTAGAGCCAGAAGTTGTAAAGCCTTTAGCAAATAAAGACCCATCAAATAGTTCAAAAGAAATATTAGCATTAGAGAAACAACTACAAGAAGTGAATAATAAAATTGCTAATTTAGATACTGAAAAAACGACCTTAGAAAATCAATTTCAGAATATTTTAAAGAAAAACAGATCATTAGCGATCAAACTTAAAGACATTGATGATCAGTTGAAAAACAATATGCAATAATGTTCTAATATTCTCTTATATGTCATAGACACTCTCGAAGAAATTCGAGTAGAATACGCGCTATAAAAAACGGGATCGGATTCTTAATTATTTAAGCTTCATCCCGTTTTTTGCAATTGGTGTATTCACCATTTAAAAATACCGGAGGATAACGTGAAGAAACGCGCAATATTGGTACTTGAAGACGGCAATGTGTTTCGTGGAATATCCATTGGGTATGAAGGCACAAGCGTTGGTGAAGTGGTATTTAATACCGCATTAACAGGTTATCAGGAAATCCTGACAGACCCTTCCTATGCAAGCCAGATGGTAACTCTGACTTATCCTCATATTGGTAGTACAGGAGCGAACACAGAAGATGAAGAATGTTCGCAAATATTTGCCACAGGTCTTATCGTAAAAGATGTGCCAACCTTACACAGTAACTGGCGTGCAGAACAATCCCTCCCAGATTATCTAGAAAGCAAAAAAGTGGTCGCAATCGCTGATATTGATACGCGTCGTTTAACCCGAATATTACGAGAAAAAGGCGCACAACGCGGTTGTATTATTGCCGGTTTTGATGCGGATACAGCAGACAAAGACGTAGATGCTTTAATCGAAACAGCAAAAACAGAAAGTTTGGCATTCCCTGGTTTAAAAGGTGCTGACCTTGCTAAAGTTGTCACAACCGATAAAACCTACACATGGGATGAAGGTAGCTGGGATTTAGATCCGGAAAAGTCAGCACCCATCAATAAGAATACTAAATACAACGTCGTTGCTTACGACTTTGGAATAAAGAAAAATATCTTACGCATGTTGGTGGATCGTGATTGCCACGTGACAGTTGTACCCGCACAAACACCCGCTGAAGAGGTGTTAGCGATGAACCCTGATGGTGTGTTTTTATCGAATGGTCCTGGCGACCCAGAGCCATGTGATTACGCGATCAGCGCGATTCAATCTATTTTAGAACAAAAAATACCAACCTTCGGTATTTGTCTGGGTCATCAATTACTCGGGCTTGCCTCTGGCGCAAAAACAGCCAAAATGAAATTTGGTCATCACGGCGCTAATCATCCTGTCCAAGATCTTGATACCAAAAAAGTAATGATCACCAGTCAGAACCACGGTTTTGCAGTGGATGAAGAGAGCTTGCCAAGTAATATGGAAGCGACCCATCGTTCGTTATTTGATAAAAGTTTACAAGGGGTTAAACGTACTGATTGTCCTGCCTATGGTTTTCAAGGTCATCCAGAAGCGAGCCCTGGGCCACACGATGTTGCCCCAGTTTTTGATGAATTTATCACGCTCATGAATACAGCAAATACAAACAAGGGGGCACGTTAATATGCCAAAGCGTACCGACATAAAAAGCATACTAATTATTGGCGCAGGCCCGATTGTTATTGGTCAAGCCTGTGAGTTTGATTATTCTGGCGCTCAAGCGTGTAAAGCACTTCAAGAAGAAGGCTATCGCGTAATTTTGGTGAACTCCAATCCAGCGACAATCATGACCGACCCCGAAATGGCAGATGCAATATACATCGAGCCTATTCAATGGGAGACCGTTGCAGAAATAATCAAGAAAGAAAAGCCAGATGTTTTATTACCGACTATGGGCGGGCAAACCGCACTTAACTGTGCGCTTGATCTTGATCGTGAAGGTATTCTTGAAAAATACAATGTAGAGATGATCGGCGCACAAAAAGAAGCCATTGATACGGCGGAAGATCGTGAAAAGTTCCGCGTTGCGATGGAAGAAATTGGCTTAGCATCAGCGCGTTCTGGCATTGCTCATTCGATGGAAGAAGCACGCGAAGTTCAGGCAGAACTGGGATTCCCAACGGTTGTCCGTCCATCATTTACCATGGGTGGT
Organism: Leucothrix mucor; assembly: GCA_015662325.1. The sequence goes on from DQUJ01000005.1 coordinate 2,843, forward strand.
TCGGGTGGTGGTATTGCTTACAATAGAGATGAGTTTGAAGATATCGTTTCACGTGGCTTAGATTTTTCTCCAACGACAGAAGTATTGCTAGAAGAGTCCTTGTTAGGCTGGAAAGAGTACGAGATGGAAGTGGTACGTGATCATGCTGATAACTGCATTATTATTTGTGCGATTGAAAACTTTGATCCAATGGGTATTCATACCGGTGATTCAATTACGGTAGCTCCAGCACAAACGCTGACAGATAAAGAATATCAAATCTTACGAAATGCATCGTTAGCCGTACTACGTAAAATAGGTGTTGAAACGGGCGGGTCGAATGTACAGTTTTCGATTAACCCCAAAGACGGCCGTATGATTATTATTGAGATGAATCCGCGTGTCTCACGCTCATCTGCATTAGCATCAAAAGCTACCGGATTCCCGATTGCAAAAATTGCCGCTAAACTTGCAGTGGGTTACACACTGGATGAGCTACAAAACGATATAACGGGTGGCGCAACACCTGCATCATTTGAGCCTAGTATTGATTACGTTGTTACTAAAATCCCACGTTTTACTTTTGAGAAATTTCCTATAGCAGATTCACGTTTAACCACGCAGATGAAGTCAGTTGGCGAAGTGATGGCGATTGGGCGTACTTTTCAAGAGTCATTCCAAAAAGCCTTACGCGGTTTGGAAACTGATATTGACGGCATGGACGAGCGCATTGACCCGAATGATGAAAATGGCAAAGATATCTTACGCCGAGAGTTAACTGAAGCCAGTTCAGAACGTGTTTTATACGTGGCAGATGGTTTTCGTTCTGGTATGAGTCAGAAAGATTTATTTGATTTAACCAGTATCGACCCTTGGTTTTTAAATCAAATTGAAGAATTGGTTTTGATCGAAAACTCACTTAAAGAACGTCATTTAGGTGAGATTACAAAAGATGAAATGTTTGATCTTAAACGCAAGGGTTTCTCTGATCGTCGTTTAGCCAAACTATTACAGACCAAAGAAAAAGAGCTACGTAAAATACGTCGCGATTTAGGAGTTCGCCCCATTTACAAACGTGTTGACACCTGTGCAGCGGAATTCTCGACAGATACCGCTTATATGTATTCAAGTTATGATGAAGAATGTGAGGCTAAGCCAACCGATAAAGATAAAATCATGGTGCTCGGTGGCGGACCGAATCGAATCGGTCAAGGTATCGAATTTGATTACTGTTGTGTGCATGCGGCATTAGCAATGCGTGAAGATGGTTACGAGACTATTATGGTCAATTGTAATCCAGAGACTGTTTCGACTGATTACGATACTTCAGACCGTTTATTCTTTGAGCCATTAACACTAGAAGATGTATTAGAAATTGTCGATTTAGAAAAGCCAAAAGGCGTAATCGTACAATACGGCGGGCAAACCCCGTTGAAATTAGCAGAAGCGCTTGAAGCTGCGGGTACGCCAATCATTGGTACGAGCCCCGATTCGATTGATCTAGCCGAAGACCGTGAACGCTTCCAACAGATGATAGAGAAGCTTGGCTTATTGCAACCGCCCAATCGTACCGTAAGAAGTGCCGAAGAAGGTGTATTAAAAGCGGAAGAAATTGGTTATCCATTGGTCGTTCGCCCGTCTTATGTATTAGGCGGACGTGCGATGGAAATAGTCCATAACGAAGAAGATTTACGTGTTTATATGCGTGATGCGGTAAAAGTATCTAACGATGCACCCGTGCTTTTGGATCGTTTCTTAAATGATGCAATAGAAGTAGATGTCGATGCAATTTGTGACGGTAAAGATGTGTTGATCGGCGGAATCATGCAACATATTGAACAAGCAGGCGTGCATTCGGGTGATTCAGCCTGTTCATTACCGCCTTATTCTTTAAGTAAAGAATTACAAGATGAGATGCGTGAGCAAACACGCAAAATGGCGTTAGCCTTAAATGTTATTGGTTTGATGAATGTACAGTTTGCAATAAAGCAAACAGAGCAGGGTACAGATATTTATGTGCTTGAGGTTAATCCACGCGCTTCGCGTACCGTACCTTATGTTTCTAAAGCAACGGGTAGACCTTTAGCGAAAATTGCAGCACGTTGTATGGCAGGTGTTTCGTTAGCAGATCAAAATGCGTTAGAAGAAATCATTCCTGATTATTTCGCGGTTAAAGAAGCGGTGTTCCCGTTTATTAAATTCCCTGGTGTTGATCCCATTCTTGGCCCTGAGATGAAATCAACGGGTGAAGTCATGGGTGTGGGTAAAACCTTTGCAGAAGCCTATGGTAAATCACAGCGTGCGGCGAGTGTTGACTTTCCAACGCAGGGTGGCACCGCATTTTTAAGTGTACGTGATGCAGATAGGGACGCGGTTGTAGATATTGCTAAGTTATTACTCGATCTTGATTTCAAATTAAAAGCCACACGCGGCACAGCAAGAAAGCTTCAAGAAGCGGGCATTGAGTGCGATATTGTTAATAAGGTGCATGAAGGTCGACCACATATTGTTGATCTAATTAAAAACGAAGAAGTGAACCTGATTGTAAATACCACCGAAGGCAAAAAAGCGACTAACGATTCGTACGAAATTCGTCGTGAAGCACTGCAAGGAAAAGTCACGTATACTACGACTATTACAGGTGCTTGGGCATTATGCCAAGCGATGACGTATCAAGA
>DQUJ01000057.1 GCA_015662325.1 Leucothrix mucor
ATTCGTGAATTAGGCAATGACCACAGCGTTATTTTATCGACCCATATTTTGCCCGAAGTGCAGGCGGTGTGTGATCGTGTGCAGATCATTAATCAAGGTGAAACAGTGTTTTCTGATACGTTTGATAAGTTGTCGAAACGACAGTCTGTTCCTGCATTAATTGTTGATTTTACAGGTGATATAAAAGTCGATACAAAAAACGAGGTAAAACCTGATTCAAACAAAGTATCTTCGTTAGAAATACTGCAAAATCTTACTGGCATTGAAAGCGTTGAAGCCATTGAAACATCAGGCGCTAATCAACGTTTTAAACTAAAATTTAAAGATAAGTTAAATGCTTCTGCCGTGGCTGATCTGGCGAGTAAACAAGGCTGGCAGTTAAATGAATTAACGCCACAATCAGAAACCTTAGAACAAATTTTTATGAATTTGATTCATGGCGAAAAGAGCATAGACACTAAGCAACAATCTAAGCAACAAGCAGTGAGTAATAAAGAGGCCGCGGCATGAATAAAACAATCGCTATTGCTAGCAGTGAGTTTAGACGTTTATTCAACTCGCCCCTTGCGTGGAGCGTGCTTGCTATTTTGATGTTTATTTTGGCGTTGATGTTTTTAACCTTTGTCGATGATTTTGTTCAAGTAATTCAACCACAAACGGCAACCATGGAAAACCCGCCGGGCGTTACCGACATCATTGCATCGCCCTTGTATTTGTGGACGGGGATTTTTATGTTGGCAGTGATGCCGATTTTAACCATGCGTTTATTTGCAGAAGAACGCATGAATAAAACACTGACTTTATTAATATCATCGCCGTTAACTTCTACCCAAATTGTGCTGGGTAAATTCTTTGGTTTATTACTATTTATCGTGTTGGTGGTGGCGTTAGTGAGTTTGATGCCAGTATCATTATCGCTCGGCACAGCGCTGGATTGGGGAAAAATAGCATCCTCCGCATTGGGCTTATTTTTATTACTCAGTTCATTTGCGGCGGCGGGTTTATTTCTATCAACACTCAGCAGTCAGCCGATTATTGCGGCAGTCAGTACCTTTGGTTTGTTGATGTTTTTGGTCGTGCTTTATCTATCGGGCAGTTCGCAAAGTAATAGTAGCGAGCTGTTTGTTTACCTTTCGCACTTTAGCCATTTCTTACCGTTTTTAGAAGGTGTGGTGGATACCAGTGACTTGGTTTATTACGCTTTGTTTATTGTTGGGTTTCTAATTTTAGCGATTCGCAAACTCGATAATGATCGGCTCAACGGATAAGGGGGCGTAATATGAAAATGACCAAACGCTCCCATTTATATATCCGCATCCAAAATGTGCTGTTTTATATTCTGTTTATAACCATTGTCGGCTTGCTGGCGTGGTTGGGTAAAACTTATCATAAAAGTATTGATGTTACCGCGAGTAAACGTAACTCGCTGAGCGAATCGACCCAGCAGTTATTGTCGCGTTTAGATAAGCCGTTAACGATAATTGCGTATGTACCCGATGATGCAAAAGTGCATGTGGCATTGGGCAAATTGGTGGATAAATACAAACAATATAAATCTGATATTAAGCTGGAATTTGTAAACCCTGATCTTGATCCAGAGCGTGCTAAAGCAGATGGCATTCAATACAGTGGTCAATTATTGATCAAGCTGGGCGATAAAAGCGAGAAGACAAACTCGGCGGGCGAGCAGAATATTGTCAACTTGCTACAAAGACTGTCTCGCGAAAAACCACGTTTAGCGGTGTTTTTAGAAGGGCATGATGAGCATTCTCCATTGGACAGTAAATCCAGCGGAATGGCAGATTTAGCAATAGTGTTGGAAGGAAAAGGCATGATTTTCCAACCGCATAATTTGATTCGTACTCAGAATATTCCAGAGCAAACAACGCTGTTGGTGATAGCCGCGCCACTCAAAGATTATTTGGATGGCGAAGTTAAAATCATCAAAGAATATATCGCTAAAGGCGGTAATTTACTGTGGTTGCATGACCCCGGTTCTTTGAAAGGTCTGGATGATATAGAGCAACAATTAGGTTTGGAAATGCACGAAGGCACGTTGCTGGATGCTAACCCAGATTTGCAGGCGATGTTGGGAATCAAGCATCCGGCGGCGATTGCGGTGATTGATTACGGCGAGATTGAAATCACCAAAGATCTAAGCGCGCATACGCTTTTCCCGTTTGCGACGGCAATTTTGCAAGATGCACTAGCAACATCAGATGCAGATGATTCAAAAATCCATTGGCAGTATCAACCTTTTCTTAGCACATTACAGACTAGCTGGCTGGAGTCGGGTGAAATCCAAGGCAATGTAAAGTTTGATGATGAGAGCGATAAACCTGGCCCATTAACTATGGGAATGGTGTTAACGCGCGATCTTGTTGATAATGAAAACATTGATCCTGTAGAGGCGATTGAAGGCGCGAAACAATCAAAGAACCAGAATAAGCAACAACGCATTGTCGTGATTGGCGATAGCGATTTTATGCAGAATAACTTTATTGGGCAGGGCAGTAATTTAGAACTTGCCAGTAATATATTTAATTGGCTGAGCGTTGATGATGATTTGTTGTCTATCAAGCCAGCCATTGCCAGCGATACAAAACTGCAAATGCCTGAGTGGGGCTTGTATGGATCGGCAATTTTATTTTTAGTGGTGTTACCAGTAGGGCTGCTGGTCATCGGTTTATTGCGTTGGTATTTACGACGCAAAAGGTAATATTATAAAATAATTTCAATGGACATAATATGAACAGCAAAAATCAATTAGTATCAGCAATGGTAGGTGTGGTTGCAGGAAGCGCCACATTACTATTATCCGCCTGTGCAAGTGTGAATGAAAGTGAAACAGTAA
>DQUJ01000139.1 GCA_015662325.1 Leucothrix mucor
ACGAAAATCTGCCTCGTCAACATTCGAAGGTTCTACCAATAAAAGCTGATCACAACCAATACCCAAATGCCGATCGGCAATAAATCGAATCTGATCTGTAGTCAGGCTCACTGATTGGTTTATGGCATCAATCACCACAAAATCATTTCCTAAACCGTGCATTTTTGTAAAATTAATATGCATATTTTAAATGACATCTTAAATAATAAAGATTTACCGCTATATTATAAGATGAAACCTTTATACGGAAGCTCTGACGGATATAAATGGCTTAAATTTCCCATGTTTTTCCGAATAATTCGACCAATAACCCACTATTAATCAAATTCTTCGAAAAAATCTGAAAGATTACGCTCATTTCTATCTCGCCATACTTTCAGACAAAGATTTCATGAATGCCTGTTGAGACATACAAAAGATAGTGCGAATTGGAACTTTTGATGATAAAGTACATCGCGCATATCAGCATTAACTAATATACATAGAAACAGGAGAACGAAATAAATGAGCGATTTCAATGAAGAACTAGACGCACGCGGCCTTAACTGTCCATTACCTATTTTACGCGCTAAAAAAGGAATCAACGGTCTTGAAGTGGGTCAAACACTTAAAATCATTGCAACTGACCCTGGTTCAGTTAAAGATTTTGAAGCTTTTTGTAAGCAAACAGGCAACGAGCTTGTTTCTACTGCTGAAGACGGTGACGAGTACACTTTCTTCATCAAGAAAGGCGCTTAATTAGATTTCGTTATCGAGTTAAAATCTAGTTAAAGTAAAAAAGCACCTTCGGGTGCTTTTTTTATGCCCAAACCTTTGCATTACAATCTTTACGTTACAATTCTTACATTACAATAAGGTTATGAAAAACAATCCAAAATTAATCAAAGCGTTCTTACAAGAAAAACAGCAAAGCAATTTATACCGCTCTGTTCGCATTACTGAATCCCCACAACAACCTCATATGCAAATAGGGGGAGAAAAACTCCTCACTTTTTGTAGCAATGACTACCTTGGGCTTGCCAATCATCCCGCTATTATTAATGCCTTTAAACAAGCCGCCAACACCTACGGTGTCGGCAGTGGCGCAGCACACCTTATTAACGGGCATTCAATCGAACATCAAAAACTAGAAGAAGAATTAGCCGAATTTACGGGGCGAGATCGCGCCCTGCTCTTTTCAACGGGCTACATGGCAAACCTCGGCGTAGTCAATGCGCTTATGCAACAACCAAACGATAGGATTTTTGCAGATAAATTAAACCACGCTTCCCTGATCGACGCAGGCTTATTATCAAAAGCCAAAATGCGGCGTTATGCGCACAACGACATCAGCGCACTGCAATCGCTTTATAAAAAAAAGAACGACAATAGTCAAAACACTCTCGAAAACAGCATGATCCTAAGCGACGGTGTATTCAGTATGGATGGCGATTGCGCGCCCGTAAAACAACTCACTAATATCGCCAAACAACAACAAGCATGGCTAATGATTGATGATGCTCACGGCTTTGGCACACTAGGTAAAACAGGCGCAGGATTACTCGAACAAGAAAATATCACCCAAACCGATGTGCCAATATTAATGGCAACGCTCGGCAAAGGTATCGGCACTGCGGGGGCCTTTATTGCGGGCAATAATGATCTAATTGAATATCTAATCCAAACCGCCAGAACTTATACTTACACCACCGCTATGCCGCCTGCTATTGCCGCCGCTTCACGCGCCAGCCTTAAATTAGTCCAACAAGAAACGTGGCGACGCGAAAAACTCCAATCGCTGGTCCAACAATTTAAGCAAGGCGCAAATGAAATTGGCATAGCATTAATGCCGTCGAATACCGCTATTCAACCCATCCTCATTGGCAGCACTAAGAAAGCAGTAGCGATAAGCAAACAACTAAAAGCAAAAGGTATTTTGGTCACTGCAATCCGCCCCCCAACTGTTTCTGAAGGTACTGCACGTTTACGAGTTACTTTTTCGGCTAACCATACGGATGGGGATATTAATTTATTGCTAAAGAGCTTACAAGACGTACTCGTTTCATCCAATTGAAAAATAGTTAAGGAACAATAGAGTGCTATGATGGTCGATAGAACGAACTATTAAAACGTTTCAAGAAAATTATAAAAATGATCACTTGCCCCAAAAAAAATCGTCGCAACACTTCTCACTGGCATTTTATAGTTTTGATAAAACAGATAAACAAATGAGTTATCATCCCACCATGAAATACGAAGACCTACGCGACTTTATCGACCAACTTGAATCCATCGGTGAGCTTAAACGCATCACCGCCGAGGTTGACCCTAATCTTGAAATGACGGAGATCTGCGACCGTGTGTTACGCGCAAAAGGTCCTGCTTTGTTATTTGAAAATCCTAAAGGGTTTGATACGCCTGTGTTGGGTAATTTATTTGGTACGCCTGAACGTGTCGCAATGGGTATGGGTGAAACATCCGTGACTGCCTTGCGCGATGTGGGTAAATTACTGGCAAGCTTAAAAGAGCCTTCCCCACCCAAGGGATTCAAAGATGCATTGAAATCTATTCCTAAATACAAAAAGGTGCTGGATATGGCACCGAAAAAGGTGAAAAAAGCCAATTGCCAGGCAATAGTGATTGAAGGTGATGATGTTGATTTAGGCAAGCTACCCATTCAAACCTGTTGGCCGGATGATGCCGCTCCGTTGATTACATGGGGCTTAGTGATTACCAAAGGCCCCAATAAATCCCGCCAGAATTTGGGGATTTATCGCCAGCAAGTAATTGGCAAAAACCGTGTGATTATGCGCTGGTTATCGCATCGCGGCGGTGCATTAGATTTTAGAGATTGGCAGGAGAAACATCCGGGCGAACCTTTCCCAATCGCGGTGGCTTTGGGTGCTGACCCTGCGACTATTTTAGGTGCAGTTACGCCGATTCCTGATACTTTATCGGAATATGCCTTTGCGGGTTTATTGCGCGGCTCTCGCACCGAAGTAACAAATTGTATTGGCTCAGATTTACAAGTACCCGCCTCTGCCGAATATGTTTTGGAAGGTCATTTATACCCAGATGACATGGCAGATGAGGGCCCCTATGGTGATCACACGGGTTATTATAATGAGGTTGAACGCTTCCCTGTGTTTACCATTGAGCGTATTACGCATCGAAAAAATCCTATTTATCACAGCACCTATACGGGGCGACCGCCAGATGAACCTGCCATGCTCGGTGTTGCACTAAATGAAGTATTCATCCCTATTTTGCAAAAGCAGTTTCCTGAAATTATAGATTTTTATTTGCCACCCGAAGGTTGTTCGTATCGAATGGCAGTGGTGAGCATGAAAAAACAATACCCCGGACACGCCAAGCGCGTAATGATGGGCGTTTGGTCTTTCTTGCGCCAGTTTATGTACACTAAGTTTGTGATTGTGGTGGATGATGATATTAATACCCGCGATTGGAATGATGTAATCTGGGCAATGACCACACGCATGGACCCAGGTCGAGATACAATGATTATCGAAAATACACCGATTGATTATTTAGATTTTGCATCACCTGTTTCGGGTTTAGGTTCTAAAATGGGTTTTGATGCGACCAATAAATGGCAAGGTGAAACTGATCGTGAATGGGGCAAACCAATCGTAATGGATGATGATGTAAAAAAACGTGTAGATGAAATATGGGATGAACTTGGTTTATAAACAAAAAAAGACATTGATTAAGCCTGCTTTAAGCCTGAAAGTGCGACAATTCT
>DQUJ01000254.1 GCA_015662325.1 Leucothrix mucor
ACCGTGTCGGGGTTAAGCAATAATACGTACTCGCTATCACTGGCTTTTGCGCCGATATTAACGCCACCTGCAAAACCTAGATTTGCACCTGTTTGAATAATTTCAACATCAGGGAAGTTTTTTGCAATCAATTCAACAGAGTTATCTTTAGAATCATTATCGACCATGATGATTTTAAAATCTGTGTTTTGGGTTTCTGTATACACAGATTCAATCGCACGACGCGTATATTCGGCGGTATTGTAAGACACTAAAACAATATCAAGCTCGCTCATGTTTGTTTAGCCTCGCTCGTTTTGGCTGATTTTTCGGCTTCACTTTTAGCAAGGTATTCTTCTGTCAACATGCCGTAAGCTATTGTATCAATTCCCGTTTTAATCACTTTTGCGGGGTTGCCTGCAACAATACAGTTAGAGGGTACATCTTTTGTTACTACGCTGCCTGCGGCAACAATCACATGGTCACCAATCGTAATATTAGGCATTACAATCGAGCCACAGCCGATAAAGCAATGCGTGCCAATAACGGTTTTGGCGGCATGTCGGCGCGATGCGTAATCGTGCGATAGAATAATCGCATCAAAGGTCACCATGGTTTTTTCACCAATGGTTAAGCCTTTCGGGTTGGTTTTATCAATGCGAGACTTGAGTGATAAGCGCACGTCTTTGGCGATGTTCATGCCGTAAACGGTGCGGAAGTACCATGTTCGGCTATACAGTAGTGCATTGCGTAAGCGCACTAATACCATGAACATATTTTGATTGATGAAACGTGCTCTCATATCGGTTTCCGCTTTTTAGCATCCCTTGCTTTTGCAACCCATGTCATTTTTGCTAAGATTTGATTCAGTTGCGAGTGGTTTGATGCCCACGCGATAGAACCTAATATAAAGAAAAATAACGGCTGTAGTTTACCAAAATAATCCACCGTAAAGCCAATTAGAATCAACGACATGAATGCTAAAATCCAAGATTCGACCATCCAGCGTGTTGCAGGGTGGTGTTTGTGTAATTTATTTAGATGATGGAATACAGCATAAAGACATAAAAACAGCAAAATAAAGCCTGCGATTAAGCCATGCTGTAAGGTCACTAATAGCCAAAAACTATCAATACTGCTATTCATCCAATCGGGTCGTGTCCAGTCGTGTAAACCAATGCCAAACAGCGGGTGGTCGGCAATATCATCCATGCTGTATTCCCACTGTAACATGCGGTAATAGCCCGTTACGGGGTTAAAGGTGAGTTTAGAAATCAAGATAGCAAAAGGCCCGCGATCGGATGCCATGCTAATAAAGAAAAATCCAGACAAGACGATGAAGCTAATACCAAACCAGAAGCGTTTGCCACCATGCCAAAATTTAGTAAGCAATGTGGTACTGCCTTGGAATGCAACTGCCAATAACGGCGCAGAAGACAGCGTGCTGACCATGCCAAGAAGAATCGCAATGGTTTTAAATAAGTGTCTAATTTTAAATTTATTAATGGTTATTAAAATAATAAAAGGGAAGAATATCGCGCCAATCGTGCCGTACAAAATAGGGTGGGCGAATAGGTTGGTGGTACGCATAATGCCCATGCGAATGTAATAGTGGGTATATAAACGATAATCCAGTGAATCGTTACCTGTTATGTTCTTTGCTAATTCGTGCAAAATACGGTGCTTTGCAAAGGCTTCGTAAAGTGAAAATATAAGAAGAAAAGCGAGTATTGTCGCAAACCAAATATTAATATTGTAATAATGTTTAGGCGTGGTGATATATAGCCGTGCGAGGTAAAACGCGCCGAGTATTTCTATAATAAGAATGCCTGCAGATTCAATGCCGTCTTTCAAACCATGGTTATAAATTAGGCTAGCAGAGGCAAGTAGCACAAAAAAGAACAGCAAAATATCGACCAAGTCGGCCCTGGCTAAAATGATGCGAATATTTAAAAACGCATAGACTAGCGCAAGCCCTAGCACAATACGGTAGGCTTCAATACGCAATGTGCCCACTAGATAGTGAAATTCTACAGGTATAAAAATAGAGATCACAAATAAGAGGGCGAGTATTCTAATAATCATGCTGTACTGCTCTCATTGGGGTTATGGTTTAATATTTTCTTTTAAATTCAATAGTTTATTCCAGAAAAATAAACCCAACACTAAAAATAATAAAACTGCGTTAGCAATTAAGGTGGCTATTGCCGCGCCTTCGATGCCGTAACGGTTAATCAATATTATATTAAAAATGATATTTGCAATGAATGCAGTCACTAAAATAATATTCAAGTATTTTACCTTTTCTTTGATGATAAACATAAAAGAAAAAGTGATACTGGCTGCGCGTAAAAATTGCGCGAGTAATAATAACCCTAACGCCTCTTTCGCTACAACATAGTCTTTACCAAACGCGATTAAAAGCCAATCGGAGAGTAAATACATGAAAGCAGAGACGATCAGCACAACTCCTACGACCAACGCAGTTGCTTGCCAGAAGAAGCGTTGCAACCGTGCGCTATCGTGTTGATACATATTAAGTAAACGCGGGTAAATAACAGCTTCCATCGCCTGTAAAAAGAACAATACGATGTACGAAATTTTAGAGGCTACGCTGTATTCTGCGACGCGATCATTGGCTAAAAACCAACCGACCATAATCGTATCGGTAAAAATCATTAAAAATGAAATAATGGAAATAGGCGCAAGTGGTAAGGACTTTTGTATTAACGCTAAAATATTAGGTGCAGATGTGTTTGTCGCTAAAGACTCACCCACTGGATTATTAGAGGCAACTCGAGGCGTGATAAATACCGCTAAAATACCTGCCAAAATCAGCGAGCCAATATACAAATAAATTGTAAATTGATTGTTTGAAAAGTAGCTCCAGAACACGGCAATGAAACCCAAGAACGTAATGGCGGTTAATGCATTTTGCCCCAAAACACCCATAACTGATTGTTTAATCGCTTTTAGGTACGTGCTGTTTAAAATAACCAAGTTAAAAAACAAAATGCCTACACTTGCTAGCATTAACTCGGTTAACGTGACAGTGGGTAGGTCGCCCGCTTGAAAGAATCTATATTGTAAAAAGGGACTGGCTAATAACCAAATCGCCATAAAAACAAGCGATAAAATCAATACGGCTTTATAACTGGTAGATAAAAATTGTTGCCGAAATTGCCCTTCGTTTACGTGCGCGCTGGCGACTTCTTTCATTAATAGCTGATCAATGCCTAAGCGACTAATCAGCGCAACGCCCGTCACAAAGGTCATTAATAATAAAATATCACCCGCCGATGATTTGGGTAATGTTTGGGTGATCAAGATCATCACCGCAAAGTTTAGCGCCACACCCGTAAAACGCGCAATCAGCGAGTATAAGCTTTGTATCAAAAGGGGGTTGGCGAGTATCTTTTTTAACATCGGTGAAGAGTGATTAAGATTCTATGAAATCTGAGATATAATCAGTGAGTTCAGCGTGCTTGTTAAAGCCTGTCGAATCATCTGCTTGGAGTTCATTACTATCAAGGTGACTGTTTAATTCGTCTTGCGTTGTCGCGGCATAAACACCATCGAGTTTTCCCATCCACTTTAAGCCATCGGCCTGATGATCGTTGCGGTGTTCGCCTAGCTTGAATTGACGGTTAATCACAATAATCGGCGTTTGTAATTCTTTAGCGCTAATAATATTACCCATGCCCGCGTGCGATACAAAAACAGACGCGTCTTGAATATTCTTTTTGTACTGCTCGCCATCCATAAAACGTTCGAATTGAATATGCTTAGGCTTGTAGTCGCCACCCGCAATTTGCGCGATAACCTCTTCATTATTTTCTGCCGCCCATTCATCCATAAAACGAATTAAACGATCGAAGGGGAATTGAGTGCCGACGGCAACGAAAATCATGTTTTATCATCCATGTTCATATTACTCATCACAAAATGAATCCTTTATAAACAATCGCATCACCATCACTTAATGGTTCCCATTGTGTAATTACTTTATCTGCGTGATTTTTAACCATACGCCCAGAACGTGAAAGTTGACTAACGTTGGCAATACTATCTACCCAAATGGTTTTAATCGGCAAGAACTTAGCCAATAAAAATGCAATAGCACCGGGCGCTGCCCCCGTTGAAATAATAGCGGTGGGTCTTTGCGTAATAAAAATCCACAGCAATTGAATAGCAAGAGGGATTAGTTTGAGTTTACTGTCTGCGCTTGCATCAGAGACATTGATTATTTTTCTGTTATTAGCTGACGCGCTTTTAGCAGATGAATATTCAGAGCCAGGTGTTACATAAACCATATTAAAACGATCATCGAGTGGATTGCAGATTTTATTAAGCTGAACCCAGTGACCGCCAGGGGATGCAATCGCTAATACTTTTGGTTTTTTGTTTATTGGTTTATTTTCTTTCATTTCAGTGTGTTAAGCTGTCTTAATTAAGTAAAATGCAGCTTGATCGCCTGATTTTTCTTTATTTAACTGTTTACTCTTTGATTCAAACTCTTTTATTTGCTCACCCGTAAAAGCTGATTGATCAGGATTGACTGCATACGATTTAGCATCGTTTAACGGAATATCTTTTTGATACTGTTGACTGCCCCAAAATTGGAATGCAAACGAATCATACACAACATCATCTAATTTAAAACCATTGGCTTCTGCGATAGTGTGCATGCTTTTAACCGAATGTAAGAACAGATGGCGCGGCGCATCTAACTGTACCCAATCTACGCCGTAGGTGCGCCAAGCCCACGATGTAACGGTGGGAACACGAATCAAACACATGCCGCCAGGTTTTAATAATTGATGAACTTTTTGCAACACCTCGTGTTGATCAAATACATGCTCGTAAGAATGATTAAACATAATCAGATCCCACTGCGCATCCCCTTGCATTTCATGAATAGATTTTTGATCAATCTGCAAACCGTTGTCATAATTGATTTTCTCGGCATTGAATGGATCAATTCCCAATAAATTATTAAAGCCCGCATCTTGCATCGAATGCAATAAATGCCCCGCACCACAACCCACATCTAATATTTTTGAATCCAAAGAAACATTAGCGTGCGCGATTGACGGTAGCTTGTCATGTGGTTGTAAACCTTGCATCAATTTACCAATAAAACCCTTACCTGTTGCGGCAAAGCGGTCGCGCTGTTTAATCAAAGAGCCTTTAATGCCTTTCGACCCTTTTATCTTTTCATACGAATAATAATCATCGTCTGGGTAATATTCGGGTAGATTCTCCGGCACATCTGCAATTTGTAAACAGCCACAATCGGCGCATTCAAAATACACATGTTCATCACGCAAACCCAGCATCATCTCTTTTGCTGTGTAGGTTTTATTATGATCGGTATTGTTACAAATTCGGCATTGCATGTTGTTATCCTTATGTGGTTTTTCTGTCATACCCGCCTGCGCGGGTATGACGATGTTTTTTTAAATTCTTCAAGCGTGTAAACCTGCATTAACAATATCAGCAAGGTACTGACCATAACCACTTTTCTTTAAAGGCTCTGCCAATGCTAATAATTCTTCAGCCGTTATAAAGCCCATGTGCCACGCAATTTCTTCGGGGCATGCAATCTTTAAACTCTGGCGCTCTTCAATAATGCGAATGTAATTCGCTGCATCTAAAAGTGATGCATGTGTACCCGTATCTAACCAAGCCGTACCGCGTTTTAGCATTTCTACTTCAAGCTCGCCTCTTTCAAGATACACACGGTTTACATCGGTGATTTCCAACTCACCACGCGGTGAAGGCTCAATCTCCTTGGCAATATCCAGCACTTGATTATCATAAAAATAAAGCCCCGTAACCGCATAGTTCGATTTTGGGTTTTCAGGCTTCTCTTCAATACTCAGTGCTTTACCGTCTTTATCAAACTCAACCACACCATAACGCTCGGGGTCGCGTACATAATAACCAAAAACAGTCGCACCAGAATCTTGTTTCGAAAGCGCCAGCAAGCGTTCCGACAAGCCCTCACCATAATAAATATTATCACCTAAGATAAGCGTTACTGAATCAGCACCCACAAAATCCCGACCAATAATAAATGCCTGCGCCAAACCTTCTGGATTAGGTTGAACTGCATACTGTAGATTCAATCCCCATATAGAGCCATCTCCCAATAATGCTTTAAATTGCTCGCTATCATGTGGGGTGGTAATAATTAAAATATCACGAATCCCCGAAAGCATTAATACAGAAAGCGGGTAATAAATCATCGGCTTATCATAAACAGGCATCATCTGCTTGCTGACTACTTGCGTAAGCGGGTGTAAGCGCGTGCCACTACCGCCCGCTAGAATGATTCCTTTTCTCATTTGATAAATTCCTGTTTTAAGCTATTGATTTTGCGAGCGCATCATACCTGAAAATAGTTCTTTTTTCTATTATATGAGACCTTTGCACGAGAGTAAAAATAGCGTGTTTTTTCCTGTTTTTCTTAAAAATAAGGGTAATAGCAGGGCTATTGACTGAGTTTTTAAGGAAATCAGGGAGAATTTAAGCATTTTTAATCCGTCATATATCTCGTGCAAAGGTCTCTATATAGCCCTCATTCCTATTGTAGTCAGAATACCTGTTTAAAAATAAAAGAAAGAAACTTATTTACTCCCTCACTAATTGAGGGACTACCTCCACTACACTGTTTTTCAACAAGCGATTAAGAGTCAACAACAAGTAACAAATAATGGAGAAACATCATGGATGCAATTATTAATAAAACACAACAACATATCCCACAATTCGTATTTGATATATTCGGAGCCGTGTTCTTTTTGTTATTGATGTGGGGGAGCAGCTATTTGTTTTTAATGATGGAGTAATACAAAAGCACCCTTCCCACCCTTCGACTTTGCTCAGGGACATTGCATAGCAAGCGATGTCCCTGAGCGTAGTCGAAGTGGGGAGGGTTGTGGGCGGGGATAGAATATTTGTAGCTAGTTTATTGATCTTTTACCCAGCTCATTCTCCGTAAGGGAGAGGGATGACTGCCTAGTTCTGAAGAAAATTTAAGCATGTTGAGTAGTTATTGAAATGTGCCCGTTCAAAAGACCCCCTTGTGGTTAAGCCCGCGCTCAATGATACCTACACAATGGCGTTGTAAACAGGCTTTCCTGTGCTTCAAGTTCTATTGTGTTTTTTGCTCCGTTCATATACTTTCCCTGCACGCCTGAATTAAGACAGGTTTATCTCATTTCTTTTCGCCATTGAGTTCTGTTGATTCCTCAGTGAGCTAATTATTTTTTCTGTCGATAAAACATATTCCACGTCTCAAACGGATAAATCTTGCCATCGGGTTCCACAAAGTGAGTGCAAGAACGCTTGATTGAACCGAGATCAAAGTCGTATTTATCCATAAATGCCATGATCACAATACGAAATACATTGTTGTAGGCTAAGTCTTCCGATCCTTCTATTTTGGGTAAACAGCACAGCATACTTTGTAGGTTTTCGGTACTTTGTTCGCCACAGGCATCTAAAGAAAACAGCGTGTAGAATGCCTTTTTTAGGCTGTCGCTTCTTTCAAAGGCAACGGTGTTTTCTGCACCTTTTAATAGCTCTTCTCTTGGGATTAAACCCGTCACAGGTTGAATAGTATCGCCTAGTTTAATGCCATAGCCGATACAGATATTTTCGGGATGACAGGGCAGGGGAATCATATCTTCATCGTTGAAAGGGTTGTCTGCATCAATAATGTGTTGGCGAATTTCACTGAGGGTTGTTCGGTTATCATTGCTTTCTTTCTTCGAGCGACTATCAAGGTTTCTACCTGCATCTTGTATCGGTTGAAAGGTAATACCACGAATGCAACTAAACTCTTGTGCAAAGTTAATAATGTCGCCGATTTCTTGGTCGTTAACGCCTTTGCGAACGGCACAGACTAGGTTAGTTGATATATTATACTTTTCTAATTGCGCTAATGCCTTTTTATGGGTGCTACGTGCATCAACGCCGCGCAGGTTTTTTAAGGCATCTGCTTGCAATGAATCAAATTGTAAATACACTTCAAAGCCGGTTTTAAGTTCGGCAAGTTGTTCCACAAAATCTGCATCGTTAGCGATTCGAATACCATTGGTGTTTAACATTAAGTGACGAATAGGGCTGTCTTTAAGGCGTTTTATAATGGGAATAATATCGGGGTGCA
>DQUJ01000030.1 GCA_015662325.1 Leucothrix mucor
GGAATTCCATTGATTGCAGATGGCGGTATTCGTTTCTCGGGTGATATTGCAAAATCATTAGCGGCAGGCGCACATTGTGTGATGTTAGGCGGCATGTTCGCAGGAACGGAAGAAGCACCGGGCGAAATTATTATCTATCAAGGACGTTCGTACAAATCGTACCGTGGCATGGGTTCATTAGGTGCGATGGCAGATGGTTCGAGTGATCGTTATTTCCAAGAATCTGAAAATGCGGCAGATAAATTAGTCCCCGAAGGCATCGAAGGGCAGGTTCCTTTTAAAGGTTCGTTAGCGCCAATTATTCATCAGCTTAACGGTGGGATTCGTTCCAGCATGGGTTATGTTGGTTGTGCTAATTTAGATGAAATGCGCAGTAAACCAGAGTTTGTAAGAATTACGGGTGCGGGGATGAAAGAATCGCATGTGCATGATGTGACGATTACGAAAGAAGCGCCGAATTATCATTTCTGATAATCGGAGTCGCTACCTTATTTTAGGTGGTGCGCGTTCGGGTAAAAGCCATTATGCGGAAAAAATAGCGCAAGAAATATTACAAAAGTCGTCGCAACCATTGCAACAAGCAGATAAAGAACTCATTTATATTGCCACCGCAACTGTGCTTGATGATGAGATGGAACAGCGTGTCAAGCGTCATAAACAAGATCGGCCTGATACATGGACAACCATTGAAGAACCACTTGCTTTAGCGGATGTTTTGCAACAGTGGGTATCGCCTGATCGGGTGATTTTAGTTGATTGCTTAACGCTGTGGTTAATGAATCTATTGTCGCACCCCGATGAATCCCGTCTTGCTGAAGAACAAAAAAAGCTACTTAGCACTTTGCCTACACTCTCTGGAACGATCATTTTTGTTAGTAATGAAGTGGGTTTGGGTATTATTCCAATGGGCGAACTCACACGAAAATATGTAGATGAGGCAGGGCGGTTGCATCAAAAATTAGCACAACAAGTGGATAATGTCATTTTGATGGTCGCAGGTTTACCGATGGTTGTTAAAGAGGCTCTTAACAACCCCGCTAAAGAAAATACAGGAAATTAAGTTAATGAAATGGATAGAAAAACCATGCCCACAACGTGATTCATGTTTTAAAGACAATGCCATTCAGCGTCAAGCTCAATTAACTAAACCTGCTGGATCATTAGGTCGCTTAGAAGATATTGCGATTCGTCTAGCTGATTGTCAGCAGTCTGATCAGCCAACTATTAACAATATTGCGATTAGTGTATTTGCCGCCGATCATGGTATTGCAGAAGAGGGTGTGTCGGCTTTTCCTCAGGAAGTGACTCAGCAAATGGTTGTAAACTTTCTACAAGGTGGCGCGGCGATTAGCGTGATGGCAAAGCACTTAAAGGCAGATTTAGAAGTCGTTGATGTGGGTATGTTAACGACACTTACCGAGACTCTGCCAAAGACATTATCTAAAAGTCTTATTTCGCATCGCGCGGGTAATGGCACCAAGAATATGCTGAATCAGCCAGCAATGACGGAAGATCAACTATCGACAGCGTTTGCTGCGGGTTACGAAGCCATTGAAAGAGCAATCAAAAACAAAGCTGATCTATTTATTGGTGGTGAAATGGGTATTGCCAATACCACATCGGCCGCTGTTTTGTATTGTGCACTGTTAGGTTTAACACCAGAACAGGCAGCGGGTGCAGGTACGGGCTTGGATGAAAAAGGTATTCAACATAAAATAAAAATTGTAAAAGCCATTTTAGATAAACACGGTGACTGTGATGAAAGCATCGAGCAAGGTTGTAAAAATAAAACACTGCAATGGTTACGCTGTACGGGCGGCTTTGAAATTGTGGCTTTAACAGGGGCTTATGTACGCGCGGCACAATGTGGATTGCCCGTGTTAGTTGATGGTTTTATCAGTACGGTTGCAGCATTGTGCGCTGTTTGTATTCAGCCAGAAATGAATGATTATTTGTTTTTCTCACACATTTCTGCAGAACAAGGGCATCAAAAAGTGCTAGAAAACTTACAACAAGAACCACTGCTAGATTTAGGGATGCGATTGGGTGAAGGCAGTGGCAGTGCGGTTGCAGTTAGTTTATTGCAATCCGCCTGTGTGTTGCATAATCAAATGGCAACCTTTGAAGAAGCAGCGGTTGCAACCAGCAAATGAAGCAAAGTCTCTTTTCTGCTTGGTTTATTAATGATGAGCCAGAGATTTTTAAAACCATTGAAAATACTAAGCAGAAACTACGGCCTTTTTTTATTGCTGTTGGTGTGTTGTGTCTTGCTGTGCTCTTATCCTATTTTATTTTACCCGCGGGGCTTGTGATTTCTTTTGCTACGTTAGTGGTTATCTTTTTATTATTTATCAGTAATGTACTTTTCTTTCCGTCTATATTGGTGGCAAGCGATGTGTTTTTCTCATCAAGAATAAAAATTAAAGTGGCTGTCTTTATTTTAAATGGGCTGTTGCTTTTAGGCGTTTCACTTTATATAACCTATTCTTTAATGCCTTTTTTATTGGGTGGTTTAGAGCTATATGCTAATAGCAAGCACACATAAAAACGGTAATAAATATGTTTAACTATCAGAAGCTTTGTTCATCAACCTACGGTAAAGCTTTCTTTCTCGCGTTATCATTGTTGACGCGTCTACCCTCCGCAAAACTCACTGATATTCAACCGAGTGATTCAGGTCGTTCTTCATTGTTCTATCCTTTAATTGGCTTAATAATCGGTCTTTTGTTTTACGTGCCATTAAGCTTTTTTGACGAGTTTTCTCAAATCACTATCGCCGCTGTGATTACCGTATTTTGGGCGATAGTCACAGGCGGATTACATCTCGATGGACTTGCCGATAGCGCAGATGGTTGGCTGGGTGGACTGGGAGATCAAGAAAAAACCCAACAAATTATGAAAGATCCGTTAGTTGGTTCTGCGGGTGTTATTGCGATTGTCAGTATTCTAATACTTAAATTTGCCGTACTCACCACAATATTGCAAC
>DQUJ01000215.1 GCA_015662325.1 Leucothrix mucor
ACATCATCCATGCTGAAACCAAACAGTTTTGCTAATTGCGCGTTATTACCTAACTCGGGATGCGCATCCAAGGGCAAATGATAGCCGAGCAGACTTATATCGTGTTGCATGAGTAATTTTAAACGACGATATTTGATGCCGACAATACGTGGATCTTCATTTTTCCAGAACCAACCGTGATGCACTAAGATGGCATCGGCTTGTTGATCAATCGCAGCTTCGATAAGTGCCTGCGTGGCAGAAACACCCGTAATAATTTTAGTGACAGAATCTTTACCTGCAACTTGCAAACCATTTGGACCGTAATCCTTAAACTGGTCAATCTTTAGCAAGTCATTGATATATTTTGTTATTTTACCTAGAGATTCCATAAGCAATACCACACATAGAACACAAAAAAATGATGTCATACCTGCGTAGGCAAGATCCATGATAATGCAAAAGTGCCATTCTGACAGATGGATTCCCGCCTACGCGAGAATGACGGTTTATTTATTTTAAAAACTAGTTACCACGAAGGACACGAGGCAGTCAGCTTTATCTAGAAAGTAGACCTAAATGTTTTCTTCGTGAACTTCGTGGTGAATCATTCTTTAAGACTATATTACTTAATTCGATACTATTTAATTCGGTATTCTGCCGAACGCGCATGCGCAATCAAGCCTTCACCGTGCGCCAATACAGATGCGATCTTACCCAAACTTGATGCACCTTCTGCCGAACAACCAATTAACGACGAACGTTTTTGAAAATCATAAACACCTAACGGCGATGAAAAACGCGCAGTACGTGAAGTTGGCAATACATGATTAGGCCCCGCACAGTAATCACCTAACGCTTCTGCGGTGTAACGACCCATGAAAATAGCGCCCGCATGACGAATTTGTTTAGCAAGCTCTTCGGCATTATCAACCGAAAGTTCTAAATGCTCAGGGGCAATATAATTGGCGATTTCAATCGCATCATTCATATCCGATGCTTGAATAATAACGCCTCTGCCTTCTAATGATTTTTTAATAATCTCAGCACGCGGCATTTCTTTTATTAATTTATCAATGCTTTGTAACACACTCTTAATAAAGTCTTCATCTGGTGATACTAAAATGGACTGCGCATCTTCATCATGTTCTGCCTGTGAAAACAAGTCCATCGCAATCCAGTCAGGATCAGTTTTGCCATCACACACCACTAGAATCTCAGAAGGCCCCGCGATCATATCAATACCAACTGTGCCAAACACCATGCGTTTAGCGGTGGCCACATAGATGTTTCCGGGACCAACAATTTTATCAACCTGTGGAATCGTATCCGTTCCGTAGGCTAACGCCGCAACCGCTTGTGCACCACCGATGGAAAAGATGCGATCCACATTGGAGACTGCCGCTGCTGCTAACACTAAATCGTTTATTTCACCCTTAGGTGTTGGCACAACCATAATTAATTCAGGCACACCCGCCACTTTCGCAGGAATCGCATTCATTAACACCGATGAAGGATAAGCCGCTTTTCCACCCGGCACATACAAACCCACACGATCCAACGCGGTAACCTGTTGACCTAATACCGTGCCATCGGCTTCGGTGTAGCTCCAAGAATCCATTTTTTGATGTTCGGCGTAACTTTTTACGCGATCTGCGGCTTGTTGCAAAGCTTGTTTTTGTTCTTCTGAGATACTCTCAACAGCTTGTTGAATCCGCTCTTTTGGTATTTCCAATGCTTGCATATCTGCAACATCCACTGCATCGAACTTATTGGTGTACTCCACCACAGCCGCATCACCACGATTTTTAACATCGGTCAGAATACCGTTTACCGTGTCAAATATCGTTTGATCAG
>DQUJ01000156.1 GCA_015662325.1 Leucothrix mucor
ATCACGTCGAATCAAACTGCGCTATGCACATCAAGGTGGCAGTAATCCTTTTACCATTATCATACACGGCAATCAAACTAAGCGTATTCCGGGTAGCTATAAAGGCTATTTAATGAACTATTTCCGCGACACGCTAAAACTTAAAGGCACACAAGTGCGTGTTGTTTTCAAAACAGGCGACAACCCCTTTGAAGAAAAAAAATTGAAGCGCGCAAAGCTATCACCTTCGCAGATGTATCGACAAGCTAAAAATAACCCGCATAAAAAGTCGAATAAGACGACGAACAAAAAAGGTAAAAATAAAAAATAACAATCAATGACACCCCCCTAGTCTATATATCAACATTATTTTTACTTATAACAACCAAAATAAATAAAACAAAATAAACATTCCCTATCAAGAACTTTGATGAAAAAATAAGCACTAATAAACTCATACAAGTTATGCGATAAAACGCTACAGGAAAAACATGCCAAAAATCAAAGGATTGATCACAGCACTTTTACTTCTCGCCCTCTCGTCTACTGTTAGCGCAAAACTCCCCATTGGCATGAACACCAATGAAATCCAACACCTTGATGCTAGCGTGCCTTTCGTCAACGTATTCAAAATGGCAATGCCGTTTAAAGAAGCCAAAAAACTTACCAAAGGCAATGTGGTCTACGATAAAGACGGCTGGCCACGCGATTTAAAAGGTGGGCAAGCCGGTACTTACATGCTCCATTGGCTTCCGCAAGGCACTCTACCAGAAGGACAATACACGGTACTTTATGATGGCGAAGGTCAGCTTGCCTACGAAAGTAAAGGTGGCGATGCCAAAATTATTCGTTCTTCCCCCGGTAAAGATATTATTGATATTCGTTCGGGTAGCGATAAATTTATTCAAGTTGCGCTCATCATCAAACGCTCCGAACCGCGTAATTATATTCGTAATATCCGCGTGTTACTCCCAGGTGGCATTTGTGCCAACAACCCATTTCAACGCGTGAATAGTGCAGCGCAATGCCGAGGCAATTACCAGTCGTTCGAACAACATCATAAACGCATTATCTTCAACCCTGATTATTTAAAGTTTATGAAAGACTTTAAAGTCATCCGCATGATGAATCTATCAGGCATCACGCGTAACCCCATCCGTAGCTGGAATCAGATGAATCAAATGAGCAAAGCGACATGGGCAGGCGTAGAAGGCGTGCGTGGCGCACCGCTGGAAGTCATGGTTAAATTAGCCAACGTCCTTAATCGAGACGCATGGTTTAATATCCCCCATGCGGCAGATAACAATTTTGTGCAACAATACGCGCGTTATTTACGAAAACACCTGCGCCCCAACCTCAAGGTTTATATCGAATACACCAATGAAACATGGAACACCGTGTTCAAACAAACCCATTACACCAAGCAAATGGGCATGAAACTCAGGCTAGACAAAGACCCCAATCAAGCGGGTTACAAATACACCTCACAACGTGCCGTAGAGATTTTTAAAATGTTCGAACAAGCTTTCGGTGGCAGACAGCGTTTAGTGCGCGTCATGGGCGCATGGTCCGCCAACCGCTATATGACACCCGTGGTGATGGAACATAAAAATGCATTTAAACACGTCGATGCAATGGCAATCGCACCTTACTTTTTCGTCCACAAAAAAGCCCTCGGTGGTGTGAATAGCGTACCCAGCGTATTCGCACTGATGAGAGATGATAAAAAGAACCCCTACTCCATGAATAACGTCTACAAAATGATTCGACAACAAATGGAATATGCAAAAAAATACAACGTGAAGTTAATCGCCTACGAAGGCGGACAACACCTCACCGACCCAAGCGCACGCTCAACAAAAAGTAACCCCAATCAGTTTTTGATTGGTGCAAATCGCGTTCACACTATGGAAAAATTCTATATCGAGTTTTTACAGAATTGGAATAAGATTACAGGTGGCTCTTTGTTTGTGGCGTTTTCTGCGCCTAGAACCTGTCAATTTTATGGGTGCTGGGGTGTTAAGGAGTATTTGAATGAGCCTGATAGTAAAGCGCCGAAGTATCGGGCGTTGAAGAGGTTCTTCTAAAAGACGTCCACGAAAAACTAAGCACTAGCTCGCCTGATAAGGCGATACTAGAGCTTAGC
>DQUJ01000076.1 GCA_015662325.1 Leucothrix mucor
AGGCAATAAATAAAATATGGTCTGTTTTTACAATACCGTGCTTTGTGGTTACGGTACTGCCTTCAATTAAAGGCAATAAATCACGTTGCACACCTTCGCGCGAAACACCTGCACCGCCCATATCACCTTTTTGGATAACCTTGTCAATTTCATCTAAAAATACGATACCATTTTGCTCAACATTTTCTAAGGCTTGTGCTTTTAAGTCTTCGGTATTTACCAGCTTGTGCGCTTCTTCTTCGGCGAGTTCTTTTAATGCATCTTTGATTTTTAATTTGCGCTTTTTAGTCTTATCTTTGCCAATATCTTTAAATAAACCTTGAAGCTGATCTGCCATATCCTCCATACCGGGTGGTGTCATAATCTCCACACCTACAGGGCTGGCTAGCATATCAATTTCGATTTCTTTATCATCGAGGTCTCCTTCACGGAGTTTTTTTCTAAACTTTTGACGGGTTGAATTTTCTTCGGTCGCTTCGTTCTCTGTCCAGTCATTATCGGCTTTTGGCCGAGGCAATAAAATATCAAGGATACGATCTTCTGCCGCATCTTTTGCACGATTTTTTACTTTTTTTACGGCTTGCTCACGGGTGAGTTTTACCGCGACATCCACAAGATCACGAATGATTGAATCCACTTCTTTACCGACATAACCCACCTCGGTAAACTTAGTCGCTTCGACCTTGATAAAAGGCGCATTCGCCAGCTTTGCCAAACGACGCGCAATTTCTGTTTTACCTACGCCTGTTGGGCCAATCATTAAAATATTTTTAGGCGTAACTTCTTGGCGTAGATCACCATCAAGCTGTTGTCTGCGCCAGCGATTTCGCAATGCAATCGCGACAGCGCGTTTAGCATCTTCTTGCCCGACTACATGCTTATTAAGTTCTTTTACGATTTCTTTGGGTGTCATTGGCATATTAAAGCTCTTCTTGTGCGAGATTTGTGTTTCTAAGTGTGGGCTTGGGTGTAGATAAAAATATCATCCGCGTTCGCCTACCTTCATATTTTTAAAAGTATAAATGGGGTCTTCGATCATACGTTTACCGCTTTCGTCCTCTAAATATAAATTGGCTTGTTTAGCAATAACCTGCCCTTCTGCATCTTGGGTGACATCATTTAACTCAAAACAAATCTGTTTAGGATCTTCAAAAATCATCCCAGAGAACGTTTTTTTGCTCATTGATTTAAACACAGGGTCTTTTACGCCAAACGCTTCACGCGCCGTTTCTTTAAGCAAGGCGATCATCCCATGCGTGCCGAAATTACCCGGTACGACGGGGTCTCCTCTAAAGTGAAAACGAAGCGGCCACAGGTCAGGGTTTATTTTTTGTGTCGCGCAGACCGACACCTCTGATTCAGCATTACTTTCTGTTGTTTTTGTACTCTTATCATAGATGGGTATACGCAAAGGCGGCCATGCTGCGTCTATCACGCCAACATTGTCTACGCCCTTTTTGCCGCCATAGCGCTGACGAAGATCGTTTATATCTTGCGGTCTTAAAATGCCGACGATGACGTTTTTAGTTTCTAGTATCACTTCGTCATTTGCATCAAAAATAGCACCATTAAAAACTGCCGTCCCCCCTTCGCTATCTTTATTTTGCATCCATTTTCGTTTTTGTAGTCGGTATTTAACCGTTTTACCTGCCTCAAAATCTAACGGTTGATAGAGCTTACAGGCACCTGATGATAAGGCTCGCCCGATACCATTGACCTTACGTGCGCCCCAAAAACCAACTAACTGATCGAGTTGATCTTGAAATAACATTTCTAATGACTCATCAGAATCAAAGGCCCAGTCTTTTTCATTTTCTGGAAAGGTGAAGGTTCCTTCAATGACGGTATCATCAATTAAATCAATATGGTCAACACACAGTATCGGCCTAAGTGGAAGCTTAGCCAGCTTATCATTGCCTAGCTCACCTTCGGCGTGAAGGTCAAGCAAGCGCCCGTTAAGCTGCGTCATATTCTTCCAATCAAGTTCTTTAAGTTGCTGATCATCAAAGGCATCAAGCGCTTCTACGTTGTATTGAGTTGTCATAATTAAAGCTCTTCTATCGTTCTGTTGTGGTTGGTGTAGATACAAATATCACCTGCGATACTCAATGCTTTCTCGACAACATCGCGCGCAGATAACTCGGTATTATCAAGCAATGCACGTGCCGCTGATTGCGCATAAGGGCCACCAGAACCGATGGCGATTAGGTTATCTTCAGGGTCAATAACATCACCGTTACCTGTAATGATTAAAGATGTTTCTTTATCAGCAACCGCAAGCAATGCTTCTAGCTGGCGCATCCCGCGGTCAGTTCTCCAGTCTTTAGCCAGCTCGATAGCGGCGCGGGTCAAATTACCATTGTATTCATGTAACTTGCCTTCAAACTTTTCGAATAAGGTGAATGCGTCAGCTGTGCCGCCTGCAAAACCAGCGATGACTTTATCATCATACAAACGGCGCACTTTTCGTGCATTGCCTTTCATAATGGTATTACCAAGCGAGACTTGGCCATCTCCGCCGATGACGACTTTTCCGCCACGTCGGACGGATAATATAGTTGTGCCTCGATACTGTTTCATCTTATTTTTCCCAGAATGAATGACTTAAATAGACCTTTGCATGAGAGTATGACGAGATGAAAAATAGCGCAATTTCGCCTGTTTTTCTTAAAAATGAGGTTAATAGCAGGGCTATTGAGCGAATTTTTAG
>DQUJ01000105.1 GCA_015662325.1 Leucothrix mucor
ACAGTTACGTGCAATCACAATGAAAAACAAACCCGCCGAGATGCTAATTGCGTCTCCAAAAGGGACTGTGCCTGTTTTGATACTCAATGAGAATAAGAGTAATCAACACGTTATAGATGAAAGTTTAGATATTATGTTGTGGGCGCTCAACCAGAATGATCCGGATAACTTGCTCTATTTTCAACATGAGAAGAAGGAAAATGCGTTAACAGAAATGCTAACAATCATTGCAGAAAACGATACCCAATTTAAACCAAAATTAGAGAAGTATAAACGCGCTAAACGCTTCCATCACAAGGATGAAGAACAATGTCGCCTTGACTGCGAGCCTTTTATTCAACGCTTAGAACAACGCCTAACACAACACACTTTTTTAATGGGGAAAACCCCTAGCTTGTTGGATTATGCCTTATTGCCTTTTGTTCGGCAGTTCTCAAAAGTAAACCGACCCCTGTTTTTACAGGGGGGCTATAGCCATTTGCAACGCTGGTTAAGCGATCATTTGCAAAGTCGTTTGTTTTCTAAAGTAATGACTAAACACCCCTTATGGCTAGAAAACCATGAGAAATGTATATTTGGCGAGTGATAGCTTACTGTTCTTAACCGTTACAGTTCGTACCCTCGTTCTTCATGATCAATAATATCTAAGCCTTGGGTTTCTTCATCTAAGCTCACGCGTAAACCACCCGTTAACAAGCCCACAAGCTTCAATATAATAAAGGTCACGACTGCAGTGTAAACAAAGGTTGAGCCAACACCAATCGCTTGCACGCTTAACTGATCCACAATGGATGTGATCTTTTCATTGGTAAAGCCTTGTCCGCTAAAAATACCCAACTCGGTTGATGCAAATATACCTGCCATAAGCGTACCAATGATGCCACCGACACCGTGAACAGGGAAAACATCTAAAGAATCATCAATTTTCCATTTTTGTTTGATGATAATAACCGCGTTAAAGCAAACGATACCTGCTACAAAACCAATCACTAATGCACCTGCAGGGCCAACAAAACCAGAGGCGGGGGTGATTGTACCTAAACCTGCAACCATCCCTGTTACTGTACCTAGCGCTGTGGGTTTGCCGAATTTAATCCACTCGTAAATCATCCAAGTGATGGCTGCAGTAGCGGCGGAAATATGCGTTACCAGCATAGCCATTGTGCCATTGCCGTCGGCGGCTAATGCACTGCCACCGTTAAAGCCAAACCAGCCCACCCATAACATACCCGCGCCCATAACCGTCATGGTCATATTGTGGGGTGTGCCAAAACGTTTTCTTGGGCCCACCATAATTGCGGCAACTAAAGCGGCAACACCTGCAGTAACATGTACCACTGTGCCGCCTGCGAAATCGAGTAACCCCATTTTATATAACCAGCCGTTATCGCTCCAAACCCAATGGGTGATTGGTGCGTAAACTAATATTAACCACAGCGTAGAAAAAATCAAAACCGAAGAGAACTTCATGCGTTCTGCAAATCCACCGATGATTAATGCGGGTGTGATGATCGCAAACGTCATTTGAAACATGGCAAATAATGACTCGGGAATATCAGCTGCTAGGGTGTTTTCGCCAATTCCATTAAACATGAACTTACCCATGCCACCAAAGTACGGATTATTATTACTGGTATCAAAGGCAATACTGTAGCCAATCACAAGCCAAACAATACTAGCAATGCCTGCAATCGCAAAACACTGAATAAGAATGGATAAGACATTTCGTTTTTTAACCAGTCCGCCATAGAATAAAGCGAGTCCTGGTAATGTCATAAATAAAACTAAAGCGGTGGCCGACATGATCCATGCGGTATTTGCGCCGCTGAGTTCATCTGCTTGCGCTACTAACGGAGAGAATAATAATCCCAGTAAAAAAAGAAGCTTTTGAAATGAAAAATTATGGTCGATATTTGTAACTTGAGCGATGTGTTTAACTAAAGAAGAAGCAGTCATTGTTATAATGCCTCCTGACCTGTTTCACTCGTACGAATACGAATCGTTTGTTCTACATTCGTTACAAATATTTTTCCGTCGCCAATCTTTCCTGTGTGCGCCGCTTGGATAATTGCTTCCAATGCTTTTTCTAGCATATCGGATGAAACCGCTGTTTCTAGTTTTACTTTGGGTAGAAAATCCACCACATATTCTGCACCACGATAAAGTTCGGTATGCCCTTTTTGGCGACCAAATCCTTTTACTTCGGTGACGGTCAAACCGTGAAGACCGAGTTCAGAAAGTGCATCTCGCACATCATCGAGTTTGAATGGTTTTATAATAGCGGTAATTAATTTCATTATATTTCCCTATATTTTTTACATGAAGGTCTATTTTAATCTGTTCGTTTAGAGTACGAAAAATAGCGCACTATAAAGGTGCAAGAATACATGAAATATCATTTAATTTGGAACTTTTATCCGTGTAAATATCGAACATTGCCTTTGTTTTCAGATGAGTTTGTTGGCAGAGTAGGGATTGTTATGTGAGGCGTAATCAGTGCTTCTGGAATATCATCACACACCATCATTAAAGTTAATTGCTGGCTGGCACGCGTCATTCCCATATAAAGTTTATGCGTATTTTCTATAAGGCGAGAATGGCTTTCATCTGTTTGCTTATTTTCTGAAAGAAAAACATCAGTGAATAAATGTTGAATACCTATTAAGAAAACATAGGGTCTTTCAAGACCTGTTGCAAAATCTAAGGGGCAAACTTGTAATGCATCGGGGTTATTATTACTTAAGGTGGGTAAATCAACCGATAGCTTTAGATTTTGTCTAATAGCAGATGCTAACAGGTGCGCGTTTGACGGATCACTTGTAATAATTAATATGTCTTTTTCTAATATTCCTGCTTTGCTTAAGTTATAAATTTCTTTGATTAATCGCGTCTCTTCGTCTTTATCTGATTGAAAGTAAAGGAGTTCAGGCTGACGGTATGTAACAGTTTTATCTGGGTTTATAGAGCCACTATTAGAAAATATATCGTCCGATTCTTCAGGTAAACGGTTGAAATGAACTGCATGTGCGGCACGCATAATAAAGGGATTAAGGCGGTAACTTTGCAGTAATCTTGTGCTATG
>DQUJ01000226.1 GCA_015662325.1 Leucothrix mucor
GAAGATGTCGTTATCCCGCTGGATAGACTGGATGTTTACAGCGAAGGGATTGAGCGCATCAATATTCATCAATCTATTCAAAACAAATTAAACTTGATTGATGCTGCGCTAGAGACTTTTTGCGAAGACAATCCAGAGTTGGATAGGCAACTGCGAGACTTGCCCGACTATGAAAAAAGCCCAGAAAATGATGCCATTTTACAAGCCAAAAAAGATCATGCATCAGAACACTTAACAGCGATTAGAATACGCTGGCAAAGTATCTTAGATAAAGTTGAAGAAGATGCAGCGAGCAATGATGATCTACTTGATTCTCTGGCGCGCGATAACTTACGTAAAGGCGATACACTGATTAATTTATTGCTACGCCGTGATTTGCGCATCTCTTATAGGCAAGAAATTAAGATGCCCTTAGATGATATGTTTGTGGGTGAGACGTTAAAACCATTGCGTGATGCGTTGGATAGTATTCATGAAAAAGTGCGTTCACAGCGCTTGTTTGTCGCGCTTCACATGCATGCAGGCGATGGCAACGTACATACCAATATACCCGTAAATTCCAATGATTATGAAATGATGCAAGAGGCAGAACGCATCGTTGATCAAGTCATGGAATTAGCCATTTCGCTGGATGGCGTAATATCGGGTGAGCATGGTATTGGCTTAACTAAAATGCATTATTTAGATGACGATGTGATTCAAGATTTTGCCCAATACAAAGCAGGAGTTGATCCCAACGGACATTTCAATAAAGGCAAATTAATGCCCGGTTCTGGTTTGCAAAATGCCTATACACCATCGCTTCGGTTGGTCGAGCGCGAAGCACTTTTATTAGAGCATAATGAGTTAGGCGCGCTTAATGATGATATTAAAGATTGTTTGCGCTGTGGCAAATGTAAGCCTGTGTGTAACACCCATATCCCGCGTGCTAACTTACTGTATTCGCCACGCGATAAAATATTAGCAACAGGTTTGATACTAGAAGCATTTTTGTATGAAGAACAAACCCGCCGTGGAATTTCACTGCGTCATTTTGAAGAAATGAATGATGTCGCCGATCATTGTACAATCTGTCATAAGTGTTTAAACCCATGCCCTGTTAATATTGATTTTGGTGATGTAACAGTGCGTATGCGCAGTATTTTAAAACAGCGTAAGCAAAAGAAATTAAATATTGTGACATGGGCTTCGATGCAGTTTTTGAATATAAAAGACCCGACTACAATAAAAATCATGCGTGCGGGTTTAGTGCAAATGGGTTACAAGTCGCAACGCCTTGGGCATACTGTTTTCAAACGTTTGGGCTTGTTAAAATCCAGTAAACGACCTAAGGGCACCACCGGCAAAGCACCGCTAAAAGAATACATTATCGAATTTGTAAAAAAGCCATTACCTGCTCACGTGCCCTTGCAAACGACACGCGCCATGTTGGGTTTAGAAGATGAAAATACCGTTCCTGTTATTCGTAAAGCGAGCTTGGCAGACGATAAAAAAGGTGATTCTGTTTTCTATTTTCCCGGTTGTGGCTCAGAAAGATTATTCTCTCAAATTGGCATGGCAACCATTGCTATGCTCTACGAAACAGGTGCAACCACTGTTTTGCCACCGGGATATTTATGCTGTGGCTATCCACAAAATGCGGGTGGTGATACCGATAAAGGCACGCAAATTTCTACTGAAAACAGAGTGCTGTTTCATCGCATTGCTCAGGCACTTTCGTATTTAGAGATCAACACGGTTATCGTTTCTTGTGGTACTTGTTTAGATCAGCTTTTAATATA
>DQUJ01000102.1 GCA_015662325.1 Leucothrix mucor
TGAAGACTCGGCAAAAGTGGAACTGAGAATACCCCGCTACTTTTGCTAGTTGAATAACATTAAATTCATCATCTAAATGTTCTTCAATGTAGTAAGTAACTTTCCTAATTTGCTTATTCATTTGCAGTCCTGTTGATTATGCAAATAAGTATAAGCAGTATTATCGGAGTGTCTCTTCCTCAATTGCTAAAATAGAGATTATTGTTTGAACGAATTTTGAGCCTAACGCCCCATGCTGTGGAATTAAGCATTCGTGATTCTCATAATGGCTTCCGTAATTTCTTTAAATGACGGCTACTATATTATATATTTCAAGAAGTTAACCTCTTAATTCCATAACATTGCCCTAACGGGTCAGTTAAATCTGTTGTTTCACTCGGCTCAAGCTGTTTTTTTACCCTATTTCTCATGCAAACGTCTCAACTTGAATACTTAGAAAAACATAAATGCTTGCATACGCACATGTGCTTATATATTGTCACTCACTCGGGCAATTAATTAATATAATCTATAAAGTTAAAATGCAATTCAAATTATTTTTCATCATTCTATTTGTTTTTTTTAGTTTTACAGCACAAGCTGAACAAAAAAATGAGAAAAACAAAGCACTCAACAGCCAGCAGCAAAACTTTCTGGATACTTACAAAGCCCTAAAAAAAGGCGAGATGATCGACAGTAAAGGTCTTGAAGATTATATTTTATACCCCTACCTCGAATATCAACGCATTCGGCGACACATTAAACTCACATCCGATAAGTCCTTAGAAAACTATATTAAACGCTATGGCAATACACCCATGGCAGAAAAGCTCTGGACAGTATGGCTGGGGCGAATGGCAATGCGTAAACAATGGCAGGGTGTGGTCGATTATTACAAAGAAGATACGGGCGGCACGGCGGCTAAATGCTACTTTCTACAGGCAAAAATTGAGTTAGCGCTTAAAAATAAAGACAATACAGCGCTTGATGAAAACTTAAATACAGCAAAAGCATTATGGCTGACAGGGCAGCGTCGCCCTTCTAGTTGTAATGCTTTATTTTCTATTCTCAAACAAAAAGGGCGTATTAATCAAGATGCTTACTGGCAACGCATTGCACTGGTCATGGAAAAAGGCAAAACGAGCCTTGCCAACCAACTAGCAAAACATTTAAGTACAAACGATCAGAAAAGAGTAAAACTCTGGACTCAAGCACGCAAAAACCCCAAGAAAAGTTTGAAAAGTGATTTACTGGATTATCAAAAAGAGCAAACACAAACCAATAAACACCGCAGAAAAATAATCGTCTACGCAATCAAACGCTTGGCACGAAAGAAACCCAGCGATGCTAAATCTCTTTGGGAACAATTTAAAAAGAAACACGCATTCACCAGCGAAGAAAAATCTAATGTACTTAGCTATTTTGGGGTTCGTGAAGCGCTTAACCATAGCCCCTACGCCTTACGCAAACTAGCCTCTATTCCTGCAAAACACCGTAGTGATGATGGCAATGTCTGGATGGGTCGCATGGCGGTAAGACAAGGCGATTGGCAAAAGGTCATTGATGCTACCAACGCCATGAACGAAGAAGAAAAACAACGCGATGTTTGGCGTTATTGGCGCGCCCATGCCTTACAGAAAACAGGGCCAAAAGCACCCGGCACCGCACTTTTCAAAACACTCGCCAAAGACGCCTCTTTTTACGGTTTTCTAGCAGCCGATCGCCTGAAACTACCCTATCAACGCCTGCTACAAAAACCTAAGGTTTGGTCAGAATGCACGCCCAAAATAGCAGAGTTATCATCCATCAAGCGTGCCGTTGAACTTTATGCGATTGGTCAACCAAGACTGGCTAAAAAAGAATGGTTTTGGACGCTTAAACATCTGAATAAAAACGGTATTTTAGCGGCATCTGCCTACGCTATAGATATCAACCAGCCGTTTTTATCTATTATCACTGTTTCTAAAACCAAAGATTGGAACCAAGTCGAGCTACGTTTTCCGCTTCAATATCAATCGCTGGTAAAATCATCGGCTAAAAAACACAACATCACGCCCGCATGGGTCTATGGCATTATGCGCCGCGAAAGTGCCTTTGATGCAAGAATAGTGTCGAGCGCAAAAGCACAGGGTTTAATGCAAGTATTACCCAGCACAGCAAAAGGTGTTGCCAAACGTTTAGGAATTACAGATCATCAGAAATCTGATCTTCTTATCCCAAAGAAAAACGTACATATTGGTAGCGCTTATTTGAGCGGATTATTAAAAAAGTTTAAAGGCAATTATGTGAAAGCCACTGCCGCTTATAATGCAGGACCGAGTCGTGTGATTAAATGGGCGCCTGATTATAATATTGATGCGCCACGCTGGGTGGAAAGTATTCCCTTTACCGAAACCCGAAAATACGTGCGCGCCGTTATGTCGTATACTACAATTTATGATTTTAAACTACACCACAAACAAGGTTCGGACTTGCGTTTATCTAAACGTCTTAAGCCTGTTGGCCCTAACTAAGTCACATTAATCATGATAAACCGATCTATTCAACAACTACATGTTAAAAAACAGACAAATCAAAAGCTGTTTAACAAAAGTCAGTCGCCCAAAAAACAAAAAGGTGTGGCGCTTGTTATCGCGCTCATTATCACCACCATTGCGCTTGTGTTGGCATCTGCCGTGGTTTATCGCCAGCAGTTACATATTCGTTTAACGGGTAATATTTCCAACTTACAACAGGCTTATCAATACTCAACAGGCATGGAAGATTGGGCAGGCACTATTTTAGAACAAGATTATAAAGATAATCCTAAAATTGATTCCTTAGATGAAAACTGGGCAACCTTATTACCACCCATCCCCATCCCTGGTGGCACCATGAATGGGCAGTTGTTTGATTTACAGGCACGTATTAACTTAAATTCACTGGCCTTAAAACCGACAAAAGCTAAAAAGAAACCCAAGAAAAAAAAACCACAAAACAAGAATGAAGCGCCTATTGATATTGCCAAAATAACGCGCAAACAGATCAACGCTATCATTTTAAAAGTTGACCCTGATGAAGAAATGGGGCCAAACACAAATTTTGCAGATATTGTAAAAGACTGGATTGATGCTGATCAGGTCAATGGCAATAGAATCAGCAGCGATAGTAACGGCAATGGCGGCGGCGCAGAGAGCCCTTATTACCAATCCTTAGAAACACCCTATTTCAGCGCCAGTACTCCACTCATAAATAGCAGTGAACTATTATTACTGAAAAATATGAATAGTAAGGTTTATGATAAATTACTGCCTTACATCAACACGCTGCCTTTAACCGTTGACAATAAGCCAGTCAAAACACCGATTAATGTAAATACTGCATCAAAGGATATTTTTGAAGCAATTGGCTTTAACGCACAAGAAAGTGAAAGTATTATCAGCTTTAGAGATGATCATAAAAAACCAGACAAAAAAGCCTTTACGGACATAAAAGAGTTTACAAACCTGCCAGAAATTAAAGCGCTTTTTGTTTCTGCGCAGCCCAACGCTAAACCGCCTGTTCCTCCGCTTATGACTACAGACAACCTTAGTGTTAGCAGTAATTTTTTCTTATTACAGGGTGTGGTTAAAATAAACCATACGCGATTATTCATTAATTCTATTTTATATCGGAAAAAGGGTAAGGTTTCTGTCATAATGCGCGACTTTAGCAACCCTAATCGGATTGCCACTTCAGACGAAGAAAACTAACAAACGGTTTGGCATTATAGTCCCACTTATTAGAGCCTTATATTAAACAAAAATGCAGTTATTATTAATAAAAATAGCATCACTTGATGCCAATCCCGAATACGCATTACTTGGCAAAAAACAAGCCGAGGATCGCTTTACACCCGGTGATTGGAAAAAAGTCAAATCACTCACTAGCGGTCGGCGTGTCGTTCTATTGCTACCTGATAACGAAGTGGTGCTAAGTGCTGCCAATGTACCCAGCAAAAACAAAAAACAACTCACGCAAGCAGTGCCTTTTGCATTAGAAGAAAGCCTTGCAGATGATATAGATGATTTACATTTTTCTATTTACAGTGCTCCTGTTGCTAAAAAAACAGATAAAAGTACGGAAAAAAATCAGGACAAAAACAACGACCTGAATTATGTTGCCATTATCAACAGAGCACGTTTAACACAATTTCTCGATAAATTGCACGAAGCGCATATTCCTGTTCATTTTGTATTACCGCAATTATTCACTTTAGAACAGCATGATAAAAGTTGGGCGTTACAAATTAATGACAATACTGCGCAACTTCGCCTTGATGTGTTTTCTGGTTTTGCCTGCGAAAAAAACATGCTCGACTTGTTTTTACCCGCACAGTTAGAAAAGCAAATACCCGATGCAATTTACAGTAATTTAAACGGTGATGAATTACCCGCATCTCTGCTCGAAATGTTTGATGAGATTCCACTTAAAACCAGCCCTGATTCTGCGCTAGTCAAACGCAACAGTATAATGAGCGCCCTGCCTTTAAATTTATTAAATGGATTTGTGCGGGACTCAAGAGCATCTAAAATTAATTTTAAACCATGGAAGCCAGCTATGGCATTAGCGGGTATTTTAGGTGCAATTTGGCTCGGTATTTTAAGTTGGCAAAATGTTAATCTTTCTAAACAAAATAGACAATTAGATGCGGCCATGGGGAAAGTATACAAAGATGCTTTCCCTCAGGGGCGCTTGGTTGATCCGCCTCAACAAATGGCAAGCAAGCTGAAAGAGCTACAAGGAAAATCAAAACAAACAATACAATCACCCTTGCCATTGATTGCACAGATCGGGCCTTTATTACAAAAACAAAAAGACATGACATTACGTGAAATTCGCTATCAAGAAGATGAATTACGCTTAATTGTACGCTCGCCTAATTTAAATCAGCTTGAAACATTTAAAGCCGAAGCCAGCAAAGTCAATATTGATATTGATATAAAAACATCCACCACCACTGCCAACAAAGTAGAGGCCACATTGGTTATTACTTCTAAAGAGGGCGATGCCGCATGAAAAACTGGTATAACTCACTTTCCGCTAGAGAGCGCAACTTGGTTTTTTACGGATCGATCCTATCAGCTATTATCTTGTTCTGGTTGCTTGTCGCAAAGCCACTTTACAATAAGCATAATAAGCTAACTAAAATGATCCAAAATAAAACCAGTGCACTGGAACTAATGCAGGGACAAAGCGTCCAAGTTAAACGACTGCAGCAACAAAATTCTGCAAACAAAGCGCCAAAAACATCGGGGAATCCACAACAGTTAGTTGAAAGATCCCTGCAAACGTGGCGTTTAAAACCCGCATTAGGGCGCATGCAATCACAAGGCTCGAATGCGGTTCGCTTAACACTAAAAGATGCAAATGCAGATCGCTTTATGCGCTTTTTGGATGATTTAGAAAACAAATACGCATTAGCTGTTGAAAATTTGAGTATGACGGCAGATAAAGAATCGGGACTGGCAGATATTCGCCTTACGGTTAAACGTTAAAAGACTTTGAAAGGACATCTAAGTTTGAAAAAAATTATTTTTATTGGTCTACTCTCTTTTTTACTCGCCGCGCTCTGGCAACTTCCGCTTTCTTTTGCAAAACCCTACGCAGAAAAAATGGTGGCTGGGTTAAAACTCACGGGTGTTAGCGGTACTGTCTGGAATGGCACGGCCCGAAATTTAACGATTAATGATAATAATTTAGGGCATGTAGACTGGAAAGTAAAACCCTTACAAAGCCTCACCTCATTATCCCTTAAATCGACGTTTAACCTCAGTGGAGAACAGATTAGTGCCAACGGAATAGCTGCTGTCACTCCGTCGAAAAAATTGATCATTGATAATACAACATTTGATGTAGATGCAAGCTACCTAAACGCTTATCAAAAACATGCAAAGTTAACAGGCGACATTAAAGGCACTATTAACCACACCGAACTTGATCTTGATTCGAAAGAAAAAAAATTACCCATTCTAGATGCCATTATCGACTGGAAACAAGCCACCGTATCCTCTTTATTACTGAATCTAAGCGCGGGCGATTACCACATTGTAATTACGCCAGATTCAGAGGGCTTGCTTATTACACCGTCTTCTAAAGAAGCACCTTTGGAGATCAATGGAAAAATAAACTTAAGTAATGATTGGCTACTTCAACCTAACATTAAACTAAAATCAAACGATCAGCGCATTTCTGGCATGCTCAAATTAGCAGGAAAGACCCAAGCTGATGGCTCGACTCTGATTAATAGCAAAACAAATTTAAAACCATTCTTAAAGATTAAATAATTGATAGCACCCAACCTATGAATACTGACAATACAAAGAGTAACGATGGCATTAATAATAACGGCGCTGGTAGCAACAACAATGACAACCCATTTGAAAACTTAGCCCAAAAATTATCATCGCTATTACCCGAACTACCCGATACCTTTCAGCATTTGCAAAAAGATTTAGAAAGCAACATGAAAACGGGCTTAGAAAGCGGTCTACGCAAAATGAA
>DQUJ01000142.1 GCA_015662325.1 Leucothrix mucor
AACCTTTAAATATTGTTAAGACCCAACGAAATAATACAACAAACCTATAATAACCAAGAACTGAAGCAACACCAAACCACGCCAAAAAGCCAACGGGTTGCGCTCTAATAAAGGCTGTGATGTTGTTCTATCCAATAACAGTTGATTCGGTTTACTAAAATCAGTCACAAATTCAGATAGCAGATCGTAACGCTTTTCGGGGTTCGGGTGTACTGCCTTTTGCAAACACGCATCCATCCAATCAGGCACTAAAGGATTATGTTGTCTCGCAGAGGTGTAACTAAACTTCTTTTTGGCCGCCCGTTCTGGTGTAATTTCACCATAAGGCAACTTACCCGTTAGAATTTCATATGCGATCACGCCTAGGGAATAAATATCCGAACGATTTGTACCTGTTTCCCCTTTAAAATATTCAGGTGCAGAATAATTGGCAGTACCCACTATTTGATTATGTTCAACCACTGATTTAATTTCTGCAAGCCCAGCTATTTTAGTCGAACCAAAGTCAATTATTTTTAATGTATGGAATTGATCGAGCAAAATATTATCGGGCTTTAAATCTTGATGAATCATTTCTAAACGGTGCATAGCACGTAAACCACGAGAGATTTGATCAATAGTGCCGCGCACCTGAATCAAGCTTGGCTTGGGGTTATCCACCATCCACTGTGAAAGGCTTTGACCCTGCACATATTCCACAATGGTATATAAAAACGTACGCTTTCGATTAATGCCACGCACTTTAATAAGGTGTGGAGATGACAAACGTTTAGCCACCCATTCTTCATGTAAGAATAAATCAATGTAGGATGGATCATCTTCAAAATTAACCGACGGTGTTTTAATAACGACTTTAGGGAACAAGCCCTTAATTTTTTCACCTTGCATATCTTCTGCTAAATACACCTGAGAACGGGAAGACGCATTTAACTCACGCAGTATTTTATAGCCATCTAATATATTGCCCGCCGCTAAATCAGGCGGAAAAGGAAGCTGAGTTAACTGTTCATAAAACTCTGTTTTATCAGGATCAGGCAACACATCAACTTTTAATATTTGTGCGCTAATATTGTCATCGCACTCATTCAGCGTTGCCGACTTAACCAGAATATCTGTGATTTTTTGTGGATGCTCTTTATGTAATTCGAGTATTTCATGAATCTCTTTATCACAGACAAAATCATGAATTCCATCGGTAGTAAAAAGGTAAATATCACCCTCTTGTACCGCTGTTGCGCGGTAGTCGATTTCGAGATGGGTATCAATACCAATGGCACGACTTAAATAATCTCGATCGTTAGTAATCCACACACGATGATCACGCGTGAGCTGTACCAAATCCTTACCACGCAAACGATAAATACGGCTATCACCGACATGAAAAAGATGCGCCGTTTGCGATTTTAAAACCAGCGCACTAAAAGTCGTAACCATGCCTTTGGCACTGCCGTACTTCTCTTGCCCTTGAGAATAAAGCCACGTATTCAGTGCAGTAAGAATTTTAGTCGCCGCCTGCTTAACCGTCCACGATTCAGGCGTGCCATAGTAATCATCAATAAACTGGCGCACGCTGACTTGGCTAGCTTCTTTGCCACCATCACTACCGCTCATGCCATCGGCAATCGCAACAGTGACACCTTTGCTTTCTAGCTGAACCGCATCATCCGTTTCATCGGATGGAATATGAAAGCCGAGGAAGTCTTCGTTCTCTGGTTTGATACCAGCGATTGAGGTTTGACCGATAGTGACGGTTAGGGTTTTAGACATTTAATATTGCGTCCTATTTTTTAATTCACGTTCTAACAGCCGTAATTCTTCTTCATCTTGCTTATCAGCTAACTTTCATCATGTTTTTTTCGATGATCATCAAATTGCTCATATTCTGCTAAGGCAAGCTTTTTCATTTGTTTTTTACTTATTGAGTCTTTATCCTGATATGCATCTAATATTAGGCTTAGAGGTGGCAAAAAAGCTCTACTAGTTGATTCTGATTAAGCCAAACATCACCACTATCAGCATAAAGTACTACAGATGTTTTACCATCTGCTGTTTTGTAAATAATGAAGTCTTGTTTATTCATACTTATGAAATAACACTAATGGGTTATAAGTGACAACAAGGGTTAACAATTTAACTCCGTTGGGTGCACAAGCATTGATTTTAGCATGAAGCGCATGAAGAACATGAAGGTTTGGTCTTTCTTCATGAATCTCATGGTCTACTCTTTTGTTGAATACCTGTCAGATGAAAAAGGGGAAGTTAAATGATCTGAGTGAGTAGAGTCATTTTACATCAATCATTTGTACTGTCCCATCGGGCAACGTCTCTGCAATCTGCCCTTTAGGTTCTTCTAAAAACACAAGGATAAGAAAAAACACAAAGCCTGAAACAACACCAATAAACAAAAAGAACTGATCATAACTAATCAAAGAATTAACCGTCAAAAATAGCACCGCGCCGACATTACCAAAAGCGCCTGCCATGCCTGCGATTTGTCCTGTCATGCGTCTTTGAATTAATGGAACCATTGCGTACACTGCGCCAGAACCGCCTTTAGAGAAGATGCCACCGATAATGGTCAAGCCCACGACCATCCAAATAGGCCAACTTTTATCTATCATGCCGAGTGTTAAAAAACTTGCGGTGATACCTGCAAAAGCAATAACCAAAGTGCGTTTACGACCAATCACATCACTGATCCAACCACCACCAGGTCGTGCAAATAGATTAATAAAGGGGTAAACACCTGCTAATAATGCGGCATTCACTTTTGAGATTTCAAACCACTCGACGTAAAGCATTGCCAGCATCGACACAACCGCCAACTCTGTACCGAAGGTTACAAAATAGCCCCAATCTAAAATCGCCACTTGTTTAAATTTGTAGCGTTGCATTGCAGGTACGGGTTCTTTCAATATATGTGCATTAACCCGCCAAATTTTCCAAACTTGAACCATGTAAATAAGCCCAAGAACAGCATAAATAATAATGCCAGTGGTTGTGCTTATCAAACCCATATTGTTAGGCGACAGCTTCCAAGTCAGTAATGCCAGCGCTAGAAACAAAGGAATATTCATCGCCATGTATAAGAATAAATCGCTTTTGCTGGTGATTTCCATTGCCCCTGTTTTTGCGGGCTTAAAATACGTCGAACCTTTAGGTGTATTACGTGCAACCGTATAATAAAATACACCATAAGCAATCGCGGCAATACTGGCGAAAGTGATCGCATAACGCCAGCCATCATCCCCGCCCATCGTTACTGCAATAAAGGGTAAACTCACCGCCGCACCCGCCGAACCGAAATTACCCCAGCCGCCATAAATGCCTTGCGCCAAGCCCGTCTGCTTAGCAGGAAACCATTCACCAATCATGCGAATACCGACCACAAAGCCTGCACCGATAAAGCCCGATAAGAAACGTAAAACAGCTAGTTTTTCGTAACTATCTGCCCACGCAAAGGTGATACTGATTAAACCACCCAAGATTAAAATAGAGCTAAACATGATGCGCGGGCCAAATTTATCAACCAACATGCCGACAATTATCCGCGATGGAATCGTCATGGCAACATTCAAAATCAATAATACTTTTGCCTGCTGATCGGTTAAAGAAAGCGCTTCTTTAATAAAGGGCATCATTGGCCCTAAACCTAGCCACACGACAAACGTCATAAAGAATGCAAACCAAGTGATATGCAAGGTTCTAATATTTGCTTTACCAAAATTTAAGAGATTGAGTTTCTCTACACCGGTTGTTGCCATGATAACTCCAATTATTAAATACATTGCATGTTATGAGTCATACAGCAATTAACGTGCCAATTTAATAAAAAATTAGCTAATGACAAACATTAAGAGACCTTTGCATGAGAGAATGGCGAGATAAAAAATAGCGTAATTTCACCTGCTTTTCTTAAAAAATGAGGTTAATAGAGGGCTATTGAGCGAATTTTTAGGGAAAACAGGGGGTAGAAAAAAATGAGCCTAGACCGTTTCAGCGGTCTAGG
>DQUJ01000199.1 GCA_015662325.1 Leucothrix mucor
CTCGAAATGGCATTTCACGCAAACGATCCGCTAATGCAATCGAAGGCGGGTCGCCTGCGCGTCCACCAGAATGATTTTGTAAGCCAATATGAATCAAGCCACCTAAAAAAGTGCCTACGGTTAAAATCACCGATTTAGCAGAAAACTTTAGGCCCATCTCGGTACAAACACCGACGACACGTTGTTCATCGCCCTCTCCGCTAGAAATATCCTCGACAATCAAATCATCAACCGCTTGCATAAAAACTTGTAGATTTTCTTGAGATTCAACCGTTTTGCGAATCGCCGCTTTATACAACAAACGATCAGCTTGCGCGCGGGTTGCCCTAACCGCAGGGCCTTTGCTAGCGTTTAAAGTACGAAATTGAATACCACCTTTATCAGCCGCATGACCCATCGCGCCGCCCAATGCATCAATCTCTTTTACAATATGACCTTTGCCAATACCACCGATCGCGGGGTTACAACTCATCTGCCCTATTGTTTCGATATTATGTGTAAGTAATAAAGTTTTTAAGCCCATACGCGCAGGCGCAAGTGCGGCTTCGGTGCCAGCGTGACCGCCACCGATTACGATGACATCGAAAGATTCTGTGTAGTACATAAATTATTTAATAAGGTTAAGGCTATATAAAGCAGACACGTAGTATATATGAGTTCTGATTAAATATTAAAAAGGATACTAATGTTATGGAAACAGACTTAGTCACAAAAGTATCTTTTAGCTCGCGTGTTGCCTTGCAGACGAGCTAATCCTATGCTGTAGTACAAGTCATCGAATAAGTTATCAGGCAATATATAAAATGAGTATCGAACAAACGCTTAATGAACGAAGTGGATCAAAATGTGAACTGTGCGGGGCGGATTCTAACTTAAGTGTCTATGCAGTACCGCCTGTTGCTGATGGTAATAGTGACAACGCTGATAAATGCATACTGGCTTGTGACACTTGTAATACGCAGATCAACACCCCTGATCAAATGGATGAAAACCACTGGCGTTGCCTTAACGACAGCATGTGGAATACCGAACCCGCGGTACAAGTGATGGCATGGCGATTATTAACACGTTTAAGTAGCGGAAGCAGCGAGGTCTGGCCACAAGACTTATTGGACATGTTGTATTTAGAAGACGATATAAAAAAATGGGCAGAAGCGGGACTTGAAGACAGCGAAGAATCTGATGACACTCCAACCAAAGATAGCAACGGCACAACACTTATCGCTGGCGACACGGTTACCTTAATTAAAGACTTAGTCGTTAAAGGTGCGGGCTTTACCGCCAAACGTGGCACCATCGTTAAAAATATTTCTTTAACCGATAATCCTAAACATATTGAAGGGCGCGTTAATGGCACACGCATTGTTTTAGTCAGCGCCTATTTGAAAAAGTC
Organism: Leucothrix mucor; assembly: GCA_015662325.1. The sequence continues at coordinate 1,394 of DQUJ01000199.1, forward strand.
GACTTAAATCATTTCTGTTTAAACAACCACAAAAAAGGTGAAGTTAACTTCACCTTTTTACAAATCGATAGCAACTAACCGCTATTCACAGGGTTAACTGTCACTAATTATCATTAATAAAAATAACGCGAAGCTAAGCGTCCTTTAAACTCAGAACGATCTAGCACACCATCTTTGTTTTTATCCATACGATCAAACTGCTTTTTCATTCGTTGACGTTGTAGTTCTTTATCGCTGACATAGCCATCTTGATTATGATCAACCTGATCAAAAAATAGCATGTCTTGCTTGCAATTAGCTTCTATCGTTTCATGCTTGCCTAAACGCCCGTCTTCATCTGTATCACATTCATACATTGCTGTTTCTAAACGCATTAACGGGGGGGCTTTTCTTCTACGTTCAGCATCTGAAGGTTCGCCTGGCATTCTGTATATCAAAGGCTTCATATAAGCGGTTAATTCTTCAATATTCAAATAATCACTTTTATCCACATCACGTCTATCAAATTCCTCGGTAAACATATGCATACCACATTTCATCGAAACAACTTCGCGCAAGCTCAAAACCGCATCGGCATTTGTATCGCACACCGTAAATTGTTTCTGTTTACGCTTAATATCACGCTTTTGCATTCTTTCTTCTCTTTTAGCTTCTGCTTTTTTACTGGGGCGACGTCCAGTATGCATAGTCAGTAAAATCTCTTCTCGCGTCAACGAACCATCGCCATTTTCATCAAGAAAGTCCATCGCCTCTTGTGGGAACATACACTGTTCTGCCATGCGTTTTTCCATCGCTTCTTCGTCATAAATGTCGACTTGGTTCATCATTTCTTCCATGTCTTCTTCTTTAGTCAGCTCATTTTTACTGATCATCCCGTCTTTATTCTTATCGCACTGAGCCAACATTTTTTTAATTTCTTTTTCTGCACGTTCATTTTTCTGTTTTTCTTGATAGTGTAAAAGCTCATCCAATGAAATTTTATCATCTGAGTTAATATCAACATCCTTAAAACTTTTTTTAGACTCTGGGCGCATCATGCTTGTTTTAGCTTCAACAGCGGGCGTAGATTTTTCTGCTTTAGCAATTGCCACATCGGCCCCTTTTTTATTTTCAGCATAACTGTTTACACAAAAAGTCATTGATAACACTGCAATTGATATATAAGCCGCTAATTTATTCATCTATTTATCCTAATTAATGATACGCATATCAGTAGACTATCATGGGAAAAAAAGTTCAAAATAAGCATCTCTGATTTCTAAGTTAAAATAGTTCCACACAACTTATCCACAGTTACTTCTACTATCTGTTCAAGAATAAAAATTATAGAATACTTCGCATGACTGACCCAAATATGACCGACCCACAACTAGATTCGCTACGCGTACCGCCCCATTCCCTCGAAGCAGAGCAATCTGTGCTGGGGGGCTTAATGCTAGAAAATGAATCGTGGTACAAAGTTGCCGATATTATTACCGAACATGATTTTTATCGACAAGATCATCGCCTGATTTTTCGCTCTATCGCTGAACTTGCTGATACCTCCGAGCCATTGGATGTTGTTACCCTTTCGGAATGGCTTAAACAGCGCGAAGAATTAGACAACGCGGGGGGGTTAGCGTATTTAGGTACGCTCGCAAAAGATACGCCCAGTGCGGCTAACATTCGTGCTTATGCGAACATTGTGCGCGAAAAGTCGATTCTTAGGCAATTGATCAGTATCGGCACAGAAATAGCAGATGAAGCCTTTAACCCTGGCGAACTAGAAAGCAGTAATTTATTAGATGAAGCCGAACGTAAAATCTTCGAAATCGCAGAACAAGGCAACCGTCAACAGGATTTTAAAGGCATTAAAGTCTTATTACAAAGCACCTTGGCACATATTGATGAACTGAGTAAATCTGATGCAAGCATCACAGGCGCAGAAACGGGTTATGACGAACTGGATGATATGACATCGGGTTTACAACCAGGCGATTTAATTATTGTTGCAGGTCGCCCTTCAATGGGAAAGACCACTTTCTCTATGAATCTTGCCGAATTTATTGCCATTAACGATAAAAAACCCGTGGCTATCTTTAGTATGGAAATGCCCGCCGAACAACTGGTATTAAGGCTGTTTGCCTCTAACGGTCGAGTACCATTGAATGATATACGTACCGGTAAGATTCGTGAAGAAGACTGGCCTCGCATCGGCATGGCGGTTAAACAATTTAGCGAAACAAAATTATTTATTGATGATAGCGCCGCCCTATCGCCTACCGAAATTCGTGCTAAAGCGCGTCGTTTACATCGTGAACATGGACAACTCGGCCTAATCGTAATCGACTACATTCAGTTGATGCAGTCGGGCAATAAATCAGATAACCGCGCGGCTGAAATATCAGAAATCTCACGCTCCTTAAAAGCACTAGCGAAAGAATTAGATGTCCCTGTTATTGCGCTTTCGCAGTTAAATCGTTCCTTAGAGCAACGTCCTAATAAACGCCCCATCATGTCGGATCTACGTGAATCGGGGGCAATCGAGCAGGATGCGGACGTGATTATGTTTATTTATCGAGATGAAGTCTACAACGAAGATACGCCCGATAAAGGCACGGCAGAAATCATCATTGGCAAACAACGTAACGGTGCAATTGGCAAAATACGCCTAACCTTTACGGGTAAATACACCCGTTTTGATAATTTTATGCCAGATATTTATGCACCTGATTTTCAGCAGTAAATTGACTTAAGGAACCTCTGATCAAGTCCCATAAAATTATGTAAGCCTCTAAGGCATCATATTCTAGGCGCGCTTCGCAGTAAATGC
>DQUJ01000014.1 GCA_015662325.1 Leucothrix mucor
CCAGTAATTTGAAAGCGTTTACTCAGACGATCTTGAATTCGAGCAACATTAATCACTTCCTTTTTAGTCACGCGCTTTTTAGTAATGGTGCCATCATCAAGCTTGTTGGTGATGTATTTATCTTCGATATAAACAACCGCCATTAGTTTTTGGATATTCTTACCGGTGACGCGAGCAAAGTTTTTTGCACCTTTTGCATCTAAGGTGATGTTAACTGAAGGTTGTTGATTCTGATCAAACCCTGCTGATGCGTTGGTGATTGAATCACCGCTTAAGATGATCTGGCGTTTTAATAAAATAGGGTTGCCACTGCGTTCTATAAATAGCTTTGAACCTGCAGGAACACGACCACTGGATTGTGCTTGATAAGGGTCGTTGCCTTCATCCACTAAACGGAATTCTAAGGTCGCTGTGCCACTTAACTTTTCTTTAACTACGCTGGGATCTTGAACGCCCGGTAGTTGTACGACGATACGCTCTAAACCTTGTTGTTGAATAATCGGCTCGGTTAAGCCAGTGCTGTTTAGCTTACGACGTAAGGTGATGATGTTTTGTTGTAAAATAAATTTCTTAGAGTTTTTGATATTAAGCGGTGTCAGTGTTGCTCTTAGTCCGTATCCTTTATCAGTGTCTTCGTCCAAAAACTCAATGTCGTTACGGTATTCGCGTTTAAGAGCAGTGCGGGCTTCATCACGAACAGCCGCTTCTTTAAATACAATGATGAGATGGTTAGATACCCGCTTTACACCTTTTAAACGTAACTTTTTTTCACGTAAAAAATCTCGGAATTCTTGTTTATGACGATCCAGCGCTTTATCTATCGCTACCGTCATATCCACTTCCATTAAGAAGTGAACACCACCGCGTAAATCAAGCCCAAGCTTCATCGGTTGTGCGCCAAATGAGTTTAACCATTCTGGCGTTGTGGGTGCGAGATTGAGCGCGGTTTTGTAATCTTTACCCAAGCTTTTGTTCATGGTGACTTGCGCCGCTAGCTGATTATCTGGGCTATCAAAATGAAACACTAAACTTTTACCATCGGAATCGGCATCAATTTTATTTGCGCTTAAAGACTTTAGTGCTAATGCCTGGGTAACTTGATCTGAAATTGCGCCATCAAGCACTTGGTCTTTTTCTGCGGATACGACTTGAACAGCAGGAACGGATGGGTATAGATTGGGAAATGCAAAGAGTAAGCCGATTAAGGTGACTACGATGAGTAGAATGTACTTCCATAAAGGGTAACGGTTCATATTATTATCGTCTGTATGTTATTGTAATTAAGTGCTATTTAAGCCCAAGCAGCACTGTTAGTTTAAGGTGTAGTAGTGGAACTTGAACGAATATAGTTAAAAACGTTTAAGCGCTTTTCATCGTTCCTTTGGGTAAGACAGTGCCGATGGAATGGCGTTGTACTTTAATCGCACTATTATCTGATACTTTTATTTCGACGAAGTTTTCGCCAATCTTAACGATCTTACCCAAGATGCCGCCAGATGTAACAACTTCATCACCTTTTGATAACGCATCTAACATGGTTTTATGCTCTTTTGCTTTTTTTTGTTGTGGGCGAATAATCATGAAGTACATGATGCCAAAAAAGAGTGCGATCATGATGATCATTTCGATGCCGCCACCTGCTGGTGAAGCTGCGCCAACGACTATTGCATTTGATAGTAAAAAATTCATTTAAATCTCCAAAATTTGTTTGTTACTTATTAGCCATTTGTTTAATTTCGCTACAATAATTAAACAATCTAGCTGTAAACATCGCGGTGTATTATGCCTTATCCCACGGAAAGTTTATCACTTGTTTTATGTTTTCTTTAGCTGTTATTGCCATTAATACACGATCTAAACCGATTGCTACACCGGCACATTCTCCTAGGCCGTGTTTTATCGCATCTAAAAAAAAATTATCCTGTGGTATTACGACTTGTTGATTACGTTGTCTGGTTTCGTTTTCTGATGCTAATACCTGACAATTCTCATTATAATCAGTCAGTTCTTGATAACCATTGCCTAGTTCTAAATTCCCAAAATACACTTCAAAGCGCATTGCTATTGTTTGATTTTCATCCTGAGTACCTGCATAAGCACTTTTTCCAATCATTGCCAAAGCAGACTGGCTAACGGGATAATCAATCACAAAGGTGAGTCGATCTGCTTTAAAATCAGGTTCGATAATATGCGTCAGCAAGAGATCGAGTAAATCCTGCGAACTCAAATCACTTAAACCATCTGCATTACTTATTACATCAAAACCACTGATAGCCGAATCTGCGCAAGCCATTAATTCAGCATGACTCACTGTATGGGGGTTGATGCTTAGCTTTTCAAGAAATAATTGCTGATAGCTAATGATTTTGGCTGGTTTTGTTATTATTTTAGAGAGAAGGCTGGATAACAATGTATCGACTTCGTCAATCAGTTGTTGATAACTAAAGTCTACGCGATACCATTCGAGTAAAGTGAATTCGGGATTATGCTTAGACCCTGATTCCTCCTGCCTCCAGACTTTGGCAATTTGATATATATCACCACTGTTTGCAGCAAGTAAACGCTTCATTGGATATTCGGGGGAGGTGTGTAAGTAACGTGTTGATCGATTATCGTTGATTTGAAACGATTCAATATAAGGATCAGTATTAGCCGCTTGGGAGAGTGCGGGTGTTTCAACCTCCATTACATCTCGCTCATAAAAAAACGCCCGAATGTCATGTAACATCTGGGCGCGTTGTCTAAGAATGAGATGATCTGTATTTGGTTTCCAGTTCATGCTTGTCTAGTAAAGGTCTCCTTATATAAATTGAATTAAGCACGTGAAATATATTCACCGCTGCGCGTATCAATTTTAACTATTTCCCCTTCTTCTACAAAAAGAGGTACTTTTATTTGCGCACCCGTATCGACAATAGCAGGTTTAGTTGCACCTTGTGCTGTATCGCCTTTTACGCCAGGGTCACATTCGGTTACCTTTAGTTCGATAAAATTAGGTGGGCTGATTGTTAATGGCGAACCATTCCACAAAGTAACCACGTACTTTTCTTGTGCTTTTAGCCAAAGCTTCACATCGGCTACAGCGTTTTCATCGGCGGCATGTTGATCAAATGAGGTGGGTTCCATAAAATGCCAGAACTCGCCATCTTCATAGAGGTATTCCATATCCATTTCCATTACATCGGCGGCTTCTACTGAATCACCTGATTTAAATGTTTTATCAATCACGCGGCCAGTTTTAAGGTTACGAATTTTAACACGACTAAATGCTTGGCCTTTACCGGGCTTTACAAATTCATTTTCAATGATGGTGTAAGGATCATTATCCATAATAAATTTGAGACCGCTTTTAAATTCGCTGGTATTATAATTTGCCACTGAGTTACTCCTTCGACAACAATTTTGCTTCTAATATGAGATATAACAGCACGTATGATAACTGGTATTGAGAAAAAACATAAGGCAAATTCTTCATCTGTTAGATTGTCATTAAACGCAAAGTCTTGGCAGCAACAAATGAGTGAAGCGATACGAGAACCCAAAGAATTATTACGCTTTTTGAACCTTGATTTAAGAGATCAAGAAAAGCTGTACTTTCCAAAACATTTCAAACTACTCGCACCGTTAGCCTATCTAAATAAAATAAAAAAAGGCGACTGGAACGACCCGTTGTTAAAACAGATTTTACCTGTTTTCGCTGAAAGTAAGCCTATCGACGGTTTTTTATCCGACCCTGTGGGGGATTTAAACGCAGTGGTCTCTAACGGGGTATTACAAAAATATCACGGTCGGGTGTTATTGATTACGACAGGTGCTTGCGCAGTCCATTGTCGTTATTGTTTTCGGCGTCACTTTCCTTACGGGGATTCAACGCCCGATAAAAAACATTGGCGCAACACATTGGACCAAATCAGTCGCGACACATTAATCCACGAAGTTATATTAAGCGGTGGCGATCCATTAATGCTGTCTGATCAGCGTTTAGTTAAAATGTGTACTGATATTGCAGCAATTTCGCATATTAAGACATTACGTTTTCATACGCGTTTGCCTGTTATTTTGCCCGACCGTATTAATCCCGCATTTTTTGATTGGCTAGCTAAAATTAATCTGCAAAAAGTGATGGTGATTCATGCCAATCATGCCAATGAAATTGATGAGCAAACGGGTAGGGTGCTTGACCGTTTAGCAGAAGAGGGTGTTACTGTGTTGAATCAATCGGTATTATTACAAGGCGTTAATGATGATGTTGAATCATTAGTTGATTTAAGCCACCGTTTATTCGCGTTTAAAGTGTTGCCTTATTATTTGCATTTGCTGGATAAGGTCCAAGGCGCTTCACATTTTAATGTGGAAGAGAAAGAAGCAATTAAGCTAGTGAAGTCGATTAAACAACAGTTGCCAGGGTATTTAGTGCCAAAATTGGTGAAGGAAGTTTCGGGCGAACGGTCTAAACAGGGTCTCGAATAAAGTGAAAATAAATGCTATAATCGCCAAATAATAAGAATAAAACCAAGTAGTAACATAAGCAAGCAATAACAAATAATTAAAATAAGAAATAGGTTATCTCATGAGTGCCATGTCCATGTTCAACAAGAAAAAAACGGATTCTAAAAAACTATCTTCACGTTTATCAGCCCAAGTTAATTTACGTACTCCGTCAAAAGCGACTAAATGGGTAGGTCAACTACCGATTACTGATATGGGCGAAACAACGCGTCAGCTCTATATCGGCTTAGTGGGTTTAAATAAAGAACCTGTAGCGCCTCAAACAAGAATTGAAGTAACCGAAATTCTTTTACCTTATGTAAAGATGTCACTGGATAACTTAGGGCGACATTTCCAAAACCGTTCTTTCCCTTTACCAGAAAGAAGTCAAAAGATTTTTGAATTAAAGCAGTCGATGCTAATGGAACTTGCGGGTTCTTATCAGTTAGCGGCGTTAGATATGATTACCAAAGGTAGTGTGTCTAAGAAAAAGATCCTACTTTCAATTGGTCGTGCGATTAAATACATGAGCCTTGTGTTAATGAATGGCTACGAAGTGTATGTTAAACATCAGAAAAATATCTGGCATGATATTCATCATCTGTACTTACTGTCGTGTGAACATGGTATTCAGAACAAAGAAATTCCCGACAATGGCGATGCTGATGGTGAGTCTTTAACCATTGAAGATCATTACAAACTGATTAACTTAATTGCATTAGCAGGCCCTAATGGTACACGTCAGGGTGAAGTTATTCGAATTAGAGACTTCTTTAAGAAATTCCTCAGTGATATTCCTATTCTTACTGATTCTGATCGCGTTAAAAGCAAATACGCACATATCACCTTATTAAACAGTGATGAACCTGCCGCATTAATGCCTGTTAGTGAAATGGTGAATTCGCCTACCAGTCGATTATTTGATTTATCAAAGGCGATTCATGCACTGGATGATTTTGTCAGTGAAAGTGAAGAAACAGAATTGGGTTTGCATGATAAATTACCGATGTTGTCACACAGCATGGCAAAACGTCTTGTTTATTCATTAACGACTATTCGTAACCGTCGTTTCAAGCGTTTCCCACGCGATGAAAATGCAACGCTTGTGATTCGTATGAATGATGTCATAGAAATACTCCGTGGCACTCAGACAGATTCGTTTATTGATCAAATCAATGAAGATGTAGTCGATGATAATATCTATAGTGAGCTTAGTGCGAAAGAAGATGTTGAAAGCCCATGGTCTGCGATTGATATTGATACGTTTGAAGAAGCCGATGTTAATATGCATACATGGCATATTGATAATAGTAGCACCGGTGGTTATGGCTTGAGTCAAGTTTCAAAAAACTCAAGTACAGCACGTGTCGGTGAAATGGTCGCGATCAAAGATCCAAAAGATAATCAAGAACTCTGGCAAATATCAGTGATTCGTTGGATGGATTCAGTCAATGAAAAAGGCCTTTGTATGGGGCTTGAACTGTTATCACAGCGTGCTATGACA
>DQUJ01000232.1 GCA_015662325.1 Leucothrix mucor
ACTGGGTTTTATTACTTTTTGCATTTCTTTCTCCTAGGGTGTGTGTTTTTACAATTTTTTATAAGTATGCAAGTCAGAGACTTGTTTGTTGAATTAGCTCGAAAATAGCCTTCCAATCTAAATTTGAGACTCATTTAAGGCTTTAGCAATAATGCCGGCCAAGCCTTATGTTGTCAATGATATACGTAAAAAACACTATGAAAACAGTATGTTATAATATTATTCTATTCTTAACCATCTAAATCCATGTACTTTACAATAGTCAATTTTAAAGTAGTTTCTGCAAATAATGACCGGTAAATGATTTTTTATTTTTAGCAACCGTTTCTGGCGTACCCACCGCGATGATTTCTCCGCCTCTACTGCCACCTTCTGGCCCGAGATCAATAATCCAGTCCGCTGTTTTTATCACATCAAGATTATGTTCAATCACAACAATGGTGTTACCTTCATCGCGCAAACGATGTAATACATGCAACAACACATCGACATCATGGAAATGCAAACCCGTTGTTGGCTCATCTAAAATATACAAGGTTTTACCCGTACTACGTTTAGATAGCTCTTTAGCCAGTTTGACGCGTTGTGCTTCACCACCTGAAATGGTTGTCGCATTTTGCCCTAAGGTGATATACGACAAACCCACATCCAACAATGTTTGTAATTTTACTTTAATGCCCGGAATCGCACTAAAAAACTCGCGCGCTTCTTCCACTGTCATTAATAACACTTCGTTGATGTTTTTACCTTTGTAATGCACATCCAGTGTTTCGCGGTTATAGCGTTTGCCATCGCAGACATCACAAGTGACATACACATCGGGCAAAAAGTGCATTTCTACTTTTATTAAGCCATCGCCACGGCAGGCTTCGCAACGCCCACCTTTTACATTAAAACTAAAACGTCCCGGCAAATAGCCCCGCGAACGTGCTTCTTTAGTTGCCGCAAACAACTCTCTAATAGGAGTGAACACACCTGTGTAAGTCGCTGGATTAGAACGCGGTGTACGCCCAATCGGGCTTTGGTTTACATCCACGACTTTATCGAAAAACTCCAAGCCTTCGATCTTCTCCACGGGTGATCGTTTCATCGCACTTCCATGTAGAAAGTGCGCAATATTTGGATAGAGTGTACTGTTGATTAAAGTCGATTTCCCCGAACCTGAAACGCCCGTAATACAGGTCATCACACCCACAGGGATTTCTGCTGTAACCGATTGTAAATTATTACCCGTTGCACCAATCAAACGCAGCATGTTTTTTTTGTTAATTTTAACGCGCTTTTTAGGGACTTCTATTTTACGTTCACCTGATAAAAACTGCCCTGTCATTGATTCTTTCACTTTTTCTATATCTGCTGGTGTTCCTTGAGCGGTAATCTCGCCGCCGTGTTCGCCCGCGCCTGGGCCAATATCCACCACATAGTCTGCCATGCGAATCGCATCTTCATCGTGCTCTACCACAATCACTGTATTACCCAAATCACGCAGGTGTTTCAAGGTTTTAAGTAAGCGTGCGTTATCACGTTGATGCAAGCCAATCGAAGGTTCATCCAGCACATACATTACGCCTACCAAACCCGCACCAATTTGTGAGGCTAAACGGATACGTTGTGCCTCACCACCCGAAAGTGTTTCAGAACTTCGACTCAAGGTTAAATAATCCAAGCCAACATTCACTAAAAACTCTAAACGCAGTTTAATTTCACGAATGATTTTATCGGCTATTTTTTCTTGCTTGCCTTCTAGTTTAATATCTTCAAAAAACTGGAAGCTTTCGCCAATCGCCATGTCAGTAATAGCGGGCAAATTCAGATCAGTAATAAACACATTTCTGGCAGATTCTGTTAGCCGTAAACCATCACATTCGCTACACGTTTGCACCGACATATATTTAATCAAATCTTCGCGTACCGAATTAGAATCCGTTTCTTTATATCGACGTTCAAGGTTATGAATAATGCCTTCAAATGCATGGGTACGGTTAAAGGTCTGCCCTTTTTTACCTTCGTAAGTGAAATGAACTTTAGTTCTACCACTGCCATACAACAGTATTTTCTGGATCTTTTTAGGTAAGTCTTTATAAGGCGTATTTACATCAAAACTGTAATGCGTCGCTAAGGACATAATCATGTGGAAATAATACGCATTGCGTTTATCCCAACCTCTAATCGCACCATCTGCCAAGCTTAATTGAGGTTTTGTAACGACCTTATCAACATCAAAAATTTGTTGTACACCCAAACCATCACAGGTTTGACAAGCACCCGATGGGCTATTAAAAGAGAACAAACGCGGCTCTAATTCTTGCAGCGAATAGCCACATTGGTTACAGGCGTAATTGGCAGAAAATAGGATTTGTGCATTGTCTTTAGCTTGTTTTTCATCCATCCAAGCGATAATCGCCAAACCATCGGATAAACGTAAGGTGGTTTCGAAGGACTCTGCTAAACGTAGTTGTAAATCTTCCCTTATTTTAAACCGATCAACCACCACTTCGACCGTGTGTTTGATGCGTAACTCTAATTTTGGCACATCATCCAAATCATAAACCGTACCATCAATGCGTACTCGTAAAAAACCCTGCCCTTTGAGTTCTTCAAACAGTTGCAGATGCTCACCTTTACGGTCTCTCACCACAGGCGCAAGCATCATCAGCTTGCTACCTTCTGGCAATGACACGACTTGATCAACCATTTCACTGACTGTTTGTGCATTTAATTCTGTGCCATGTTCTGGGCAACGTGGCTCACCCGCTCGTGCGTATAGCAAACGCAGATAATCGTAAATTTCGGTAATCGTTCCCACGGTTGAACGCGGGTTGTGAGAAGTAGTTTTCTGTTCGATAGAAATCGCAGGAGATAAGCCTTCGATATGATCTAAATCGGGTTTTTCCATCATCGACAAAAACTGACGTGCATAAGCCGACAAAGATTCTACATAACGGCGCTGACCTTCCGCAAAAATAGTATCGAATGCTAACGATGATTTACCAGAACCCGATAAACCCGTAATAACAATCAACTTATCACGGGGTAAATCAAGATCAATGTTTTTAAGATTGTGGGTGCGCGCACCGCGTAGGGAGATTTTATTCACAATAGTTATTCACAAGTTATCATTTATCAGTTACAGAAAAATTGAATCTGCTATTATCGCTGTCTTGATCTAAATTTAGCAACTATTTTATAGCTCCCTCTGGGGAGGTTGTCGCAAAAGTCTCATTGTAGGTTGCTGCTGAGCTTACGAAGCTCAACAAACGATGTCACCGTTGGGCTTCGTTCCTCAACACCAACCTACAGTGTTTATCTTTTAGCAACACCTTCTGCTAAGTGGAGGGGACTCGCAAAGCTAATGGGGTCGTCAACCAATGGCATCATCAATAATTCAGATTGCGATGTTCTGGTGAC
>DQUJ01000120.1 GCA_015662325.1 Leucothrix mucor
ATTATAGCCAGTACATGAAAATCCTTTTTGCGCATGAATATCACCCGTATCAAAGGTCTCTTTCATTTCATGTGCGCTAACACCTACTTTATCCTCGCCATTTAACAACGCATAAAAAACAGGATCGACCCCTTTATAAGCAGGCAACAGTGAGGGATGAATATTTAGAAACTTAAGATTATTAATGTCAAAAACAGGGGCTTTGATCAGCTGATTAAAATGCGCCGCAAGTAACACATCTACCTGCTTATTAATTATAAAATCAACCGCTTCTGGTAGGTTAATATCGACCGTATCGTATACAGGAATACCCTGCTGCTTGGCCGTTGATGAGATTGTTTTAAGTTTTTTATTTGCGCTAAAAAAGGACAGTACGGCAAAAACATCGGTTACAAAAAACAAATAGGTGCTGTATCGCCACCCTGTCAGCTTGATCTGCTTTAGGTGCGCGACCATGGCATTGTATTTAGGGTTTAAAACACGTGTGGATCTAATAATGCCAACCACTTCAATAGCATCATCTGCCAATAGATTTTTTAGAACAAGAGAAGAATAAAGGCTTGGGTAGGTACAAAAAACGACGCTTTTTTTATTCATGCTGGAGGACTAATATCACAAAGCCTTATGACAGCTTTGCCATTTCATCAACCAAAACATCAATCGTTTGTTTTATTTGCTCTTCGGTATGTGAAGAACAAATAAAGAAACGCAAACGCGCCATACCTTCTTGTACCGCAGGATAGAAAATTGGTTGTACATTGATGCCACGCTCAAATAAGGCATTGGCTAATCGGCCCGCCATTGCAGAACTACCTGTGATCACAGGAATAACAGACAAGCCTACGCTAGAACCTACATTCAAGCCCTTCTCACGCGCCAGCTCAATAAACTGTTTACCACGCGCATTTAAATCTGCAACCCTTTGCGGTTCTTTATCCAGAATTTTTAACGCAGCTAATGCCGCCGCCGCAACAGGTGGCGCAATGCCAACGCTGTATAAAAACCCAGGCGCAGAAAACTTTAGATGTTCAATTAGCGCATTTTCACCCGCAATATAACCACCGCAACTCGCAAGCGTTTTACTTAGTGTACCCATCCAAAGGTCGACTTCGTGCCCATCAACACCCGCTTGTTCTTTAATTCCGTGACCGCGTTCACCGAGTACGCCTAAGGCATGTGCTTCATCGACCATCAAAAAAGCTTTATGGCGTTGCTTGATTTCGATAAAACGTTTTAAATCAGGGTAGTCGCCATCCATGCTGTAGATGCCTTCAATCACAATCAGTACGCGCTCATACTTTTTACGTTGCTGAAATAGGATTTCATCCAGTGCTTGCCAATCATTATGTGGAAACTGCAAGCGCGTTGCACCTGATAATTGCCCGCCTTGTACGATGCTATTGTGGATTAATGAATCATGTAAAATCAGATCTTTTGGTCCAAATAAATAACCAATAGTGGTTACATTGGTGGCATGACCACTAACAAATACGATGCAGCCATCCACATCATAAAGCTTCGCTAATTCTTGTTCTAACTCTTGTTGAATGGGGCGTTCACCCGCCACAGGGCGACTCGCCGATGCAGATGTGCCGTATTGATCAATTGCGTTTTTAGCAGCTTCTGATACATCAGGATGCCCACATAAATCCAAATAGTTATAACTTGCGAAGTTAATATATTCTTCGCCCGCTATTTGCGTGGTATTACCTGCTGCACCTTCGTGGATTTTAAAAAATGGGCTACTGACACCCATTTGCTTTCCGCCCGTTTCTAAAATACGAATTTGTTGATAACCAGGAAACTGATCAAAACGACAAAACTCATCGGGTATTTTTGAATTAGCTAATAAAGATTTACGACTACGCTTAACCTCAGGCCCAGACGCTTGATTGCTCATTTGCGCTTCAGTTACTTTCTTTAAGCGCTTTTCCAACATTTTTTGGGCTAGCTGATCTTTTACAGAACCGCTTAGACCAAAAAGGTTATTTTTTTTAGATTCAGCCATTATATTTAATCTTTACTTGCTTGCATTGCATCTTCAATCAAAGAGCGCGAAAGTGTTTCGGCATCTTCTTGGCTGACATCTTTTGTATGACCGTGTCGTGCGGCGGCAATCGAAATATCATCCTCTTTACTTTGAGCCTTCTGAGTATTTTCATCAATCTCTGTTTGCGAACCGTCATCAGGGATTAACTGTGCAGTGATTCTTTCTGCAATACGCACGATATTAGCGCCTTCGGTTAACGCCATCACAGGCAGTTTAACAGCAAAGCGTTCTTCAATTGCAAGCACAAGCTCCATTCCCATCAGTGAATCCATACCTAAATCAAAGATCGACTTCTCGGTATCTAGTTTTTCACGCGGCAAACGTAAGATTTGTTCGATTTCATCTAACAATAAATCGACCACTAAATCTTGAACTTCGGCTTGATTCATATTGGCAATCAGCGTTTGAATATCTTCAAAATGATCGCTATCCGAGGCTTTTACCATGCGTTGAAGTTCTTCGTATTTTGCAGAACCTGCCGCTGGCATCACGCGCTGAATAACACCCCAATCAAGATCAATCACCGCAGCGCCTGCTTTTTCGCTTAAGATGACTTTTTCCAATAGCTTTAAGGCTTGTTCAGAATTAAGTGCATGACCACCTAAACGCGATTGTAAAGCTTCTTTAGTTTCTTCATTTCGTGCCAGATAACCCACATCAGAAATTGCACCCCATGCTACATAACTGGCGGCTAAACCCGCCGATTTACGATAATGCGCTAGTGATTCTAAGTAGCTGTTGGCGGCAACATAGTTTGCTTGTCCAGGGTTGCCCACGTAGGTGGTTGCAGAGGAATACATCACAAAGAAATCAAGATCTATATCTTTTGTGACTTTATGTAAATTCCACGCGCCATTAATCTTAGGTGTCATCACCTTGTTTAGCTGACTTTGGCTCATATTTCGAATCAAACCATCTTCTAACACCATTGCCGCATGTACTAGGCCTTTTAACGGCGGTATTTCATTTTGGATTTCCGAAATCAAGCGAGTCAATGCAGACTTATCAGATACATCACAGGCTCTTGTAAAAATTCGCACGCCCTGCTCTTGCAGTTTTTCTATAATGGGTTTGGATTCATCGCTTACATGCGCCGTACGACTAATTAACACCAATGAACGCGCACCATTCTCAACTAACCATGTGGCTGTTCTTAAACCGAAACCACTCAAACCACCTGTTACGAGATAACTACCATCAGGATTACATACCAATTTTTCTTCTTGGGTATGCAGGGGTTTAATATTTTCAATAAAATCAGCGGTATTGCAATCATCAAACGATACAATGACTTTACCCACTTGACGCGATTGTTGCATATAACGGAACGCATCATGAATACGTGACGCGGGGAAATTACGGAATGGCATCGGACGTAAACTACCGTCGTTAAATAATTCCATCATCTCTTTAAAGAGTCTATTGGCTAAATCGGCACGTTCAATTAATAGTTGATCTGCATCTATGCCAAAGTATGAAATATTATTTCTAAAAGGGCGTAAACCGATCTTACTGTTCTCATAGAAATCACGTTTACCTAATTCTAAGAAACGACCAAACGGCTTTAAGATAGATAGGTTACGTGTGATTGCTTCACCTGCTAAGGAGTTTAAAACGATATCAATGCCTTCATCGTTGGTGATTTCCATGATTTGATCAGAAAACGCTAAAGAACGCGAATCCATCACATGATCAGCACCTAGTAAACGCACAAAATCGCGTTTTTCATCCGTGCCTGCGGTGGCAAATATTTCTGCTCCGCAATAACGTGCGTATTGAATCGCTGCGATTCCCACGCCACCTGCTGCACCGTGAATCAGGATTTTTTCACCCGGTTGAATCTGTGCTAAATGCTTTAAGGCATAATAAACAGTAAAGAAAGTAGTTGGAATGGTGGCTGCTTCTTCAAAGCTCCAGCTGGCAGGTTTATGTGTGATTGCCGTTGTTTGGGTAATTACCCGAGAGCTAAAACACGCAGGTGCAAAACCTAATACTTGATCACCTTCCTTAAACTCACTGACCGCACTACCTACTTTTACAATAGTACCTGAAACTTCCATTCCTAATGTGGGGCCTGCAAAACCGTTTTCTACAGCCTCATCCGATAGCAGTCCCATGGTATACATTACATCACGGAAATTTAGCCCTGTTGCATGCGGTCTAATTTCTATTTCATCTGCCTGTACAAAACGCTCAGGTAAGGCTTGCCAATGCAAGTTCTTTAATTGCCCAGGTGTTTTGAAAATTAAGCTAAAAGGGGGTGCTTTTGAGCTTTTATTTACCCGTGATTCAGACTTTTTAGACTGCAATGTGACTGTTTCCATGCGCATCACATGGCGCACATTTTCATCAACAATAACTTCATTTTCTACTGGTTTTTTAGTGTCGACTTCATTTGTCTTAGCATTGCTTCTTAATAATTCATTTAATAAAAGCTGACTGCTTGCTTCTGCATCAAACATGCCTTGAAGATCAATTAACTGACAATTTAAATCGGGGTGTTCATTCATAACAACACGCCCCAATCCCCACAGCGGTGCTTGCGATGGGTTATTATCAAAGCTAAATACAGAAGATTCATCCGCGATCACTGCACCGCCCGATGTCACTAGATTAAGCTGTGGAAGATGATCAACATCTTGTGTTTGCAATGCTTGAATTAAGTCAACGGTACTTGCACAACGAAGGTTTTGTAATGATTGTAATTCGGCTGTACTTAATGTGTGACTAACCGCATCATGCCACTGTAAACCCATTAAATGGACAATTTGATCACAATGAATATCTGACTTATTTAAGGTCTCAATGATATGTTGGAAACCCTGATGTTTATTTATTGTATTATTTGCATTATTCGCTGAACGCTTTGCTTGATTCTCTGCAGAAGATTGCACATCAATAGAGAAACGCGTAGGCCCCAAACGCTGATATTTATCAGCTGATTCAACCATCACTATTTGATGGCCTGCTTTTTTAAGTTCTGCTTCAAGCTCGTGTGCTAATGTGTTTGAAACATCATCTTGATCTTTCAAGATCATCCACGTTTGTGTTTGTTCGCTAAGATTTATTGCGGATGAATTTAGTGTTACGAACTCATCTTTGTGGCTGGCTATGATTAAAAATGCGCCGACATCACCTGCCGCCTTCTTTTCAATAAGAGGTTCTATTGCATCAAAACCCACTTCTTTTAATGCGCTTCGCCACTCATTGGCGGTCATCAATAACGGCACGGGGTTATTTGTATCCGTTGTGTGCGTCCACCAATCTGTTTGCAAACCGAAGGTCATATCCATAAAGCGGTCTGCTTGGCGCTCTAGCAAGAGTAAAACACCTTTGGGCGAAAGCAGTTGTTTGATATTACGTTGCGCTTTTTGTAAATCATCACTTTGATACAGTGTGTTTGCCGCAATAACAATATCGTAACTACCCAACTCAATATCACCCAGCGCATCTTTATCAACGGACTCGTGACTAAAATCGAACTCACTCAAATCGAGATTGTGGCAGTGTACAAAATGCCAAGTCTCAAGATCAAAGCCTGCTTTTAATAGTAATTCATCGTTCAAATGACTGTAGACGTAATCACATTGATTAGCGGGCAATAAGGGCAATATTAATTGACTGATTTCAGTGTCGCTTCCACCTATTTCCAAGATACGTAACCGTTTATTTGCAGGCCAATCAGCAACAATATCTTTAATCGTTTGCTGCAATGCCACATTCATACCGTGATTACTAGGTGATGCACCGCTCAAGTGTTCTTGAACGCTACTCTTTTCAGAAAATAATAAACTTTCAGGAGTTACTTTATGCTGCAACACATCCGCTAAATGTTTACCACAGCGACCCAGCAATAATAATTCAGGCAAGTATGCGGGGGAATCACCCAGCACTGATAACCAAATATCTTCTGCGGCAGGTAAATCGCTATCTACGTTTAATAGCCACTGACCTTTTTCATAACTGGCTAAATCATCTTCGACTAGCATACTTAACAAGCGTGATAATAAAGGTAACTTACTCGATTCGATATGCGCCTGTTCTGCTAGTGATTTAAGCGTAAACTCATCACCTGTTGGGTTTAATTGTCGAATTGCCTGCCATGCAAACATGGAGACGATTAAATCAAAAAGCGGCAAAACTTCTTGATAATGACGTATCCGCTGCAGCTCGCTTTCTTTACTGGATAAAAATTGACGTGCCGCAACCACAAGTGCGGTTGCTTCTGGCATTGGTGACGCATTGCCTTTTAGCAAGTGTGGCATCAGCAATGCTTTAAATTCATAACTTGCAGGTAAGGTTGATGCGCTACGCGTTAACTGAACACCACGGAAGCGACAGGTTTTTAATTCCGCTAGTACTTTTCCTTGATCATCCAACAAATAGAAATCAGCCAATACCGACTGAGGACTTTGCTTGATTATATCTACTTTCAGGTAACTTAAATCCTGCATACTGTGATAATAATAAAGCTTGCCCATTTGCACGGGGATTAATGCGGCTTGTTTGCCTTGCTCGATATCGCCAGAGAAAATATCAACCAACACCTGAAAACCGGCATCCAACATTGCGGGGTGTAAATGATACTGATCATATTCAGCTGTGATCTGTTCTGGTTTTGTCAATTTTGCTAATGCGCCTAATTGCCCAGTAGAAGAAACCCAAACCTCTTCTACACCTTGAAAATCGGGACCATAACTTAAACCTACTGCTTCGGTTAATTTGTAATGCCCCGCAGAAGTGATGGTGTGATCCGCTTTTTTAATAATGGTGGCAGTGTTAATCGCCTCGGGTTCGCTACGATTAATATCACCCAGTAAGCGACCCACTACGTTTTCAGTCCATGGGTTGTCGGTTAAACGATCACGACTGGTAATAATAAAACTACCGTCTTTTGGCACTAATTTAAAACGAATCACTTTGCTATGATCGAGCACAATAGGCGCCCTAATTTCTATATTCTCAATTTCCCACTGAGGTACTTTATCGCCCGATTTAGCATCTTTGTTTTTATTATCATCCGTGCTAAACCATTCTGAGGAAGCCGCTAATGCCATTTCAATATAAGCCGCCGCAGGCATTACTGCTCCGCCATCCACCACATGATCAGATAAATAATGCAATATTTGTGGATCGAGCTGGTTTTCCCATAAGGCATCAAATTCTTTTAAGCGATACCCCAATAAGGGATGTTCACGATGACGATTAACCAGATCATGACCTTCTGGCGTTAAAGTGTACCAATGTTTTTCGCGTTGCCAAGGATAACGAGGCAAATCAATATGCTCGCCCTTTTCTGGGAACGCGCGCTCAATATCCAAGCTACAACCGGTCAAAACACAGGCGTATAAGCTATTCAATACGGCGTTGAGTGTTTCTCCTTGACGTTTAATAGTTGGAATCGCTAACGCAGTAATTTCTTTTTCACGTGCACATTCTGTTACATAAGTGCGCATGACGGGGTGCGGACCAATTTCTAAAAATACCTGATAATCATCTTCTAGCAAACATTCCACTGCAGAACCAAATAACACAGGCTTGCGAATATTATCCCACCAATAAGTGGCATCGAGTTTTTTACCCTGAAGCGCTTTGCCAGTAACCGTTGAATAATAAGTGCGGCTCGTTTTACTTAATGTAAGATTTCCAAGTGATTCAATAATCTCATCTTTCACTGGATTCATCGCGGGGCTATGGAAAGCATAATCCAAATCCAACAAACGATAAAACAAACTTTGCGATGAAAAGTAATCGCCTAATGTTTGTAATGCATCCAAAGAACCCGACAACGTAACCGATTTAGGGCTATTGATACCTGCGATGCTAATTTCAGAACCCAGCTCAAACTCTTCAATAAGTTCGGCGACTTTATCTGCAGACATTGCCGCCGCCGCCATTCGACCAACGCCACGGGTTTTACCCTGCGCATGGCTACGTTCATAAATAACGTGAACCGCGTCTTCCAATGTTAATACACCTGCAGCCCATGCGGCAGCCACTTCACCGACACTATGCCCGACGACCGCATCTGCCTGCAATCCTTTTGCTTCCAACACACGCATGAGGCCTACTTGCAGAGCAAATAATAAAGGCTGAGCCACTTCGGTTAAATGTAGTTTTGACTCTTCAACGGGCGCATTAAATTCATCAAGCAATGAAAAGCTATCTTTTGCTTTTGCACTAAATAATTGGTCAACTTCTTCTATCGCTTCTTTAAAAAGCGGCTCTGTTTTTAATAATTCACAGCCCATGCCCTGCCATTGAGAGCCATTACCAGAAAACACCAACGCCAATTTAGCGTTAGTTTTTGATTGGTTATCAACTTTGGTTGCCGTTGCTACGCCGGTGTGTGTTTCACCTTGCGAAAAGGCATGTAAACGCTCGACCACATCGGCATAATTATCTGCGTGTACAGCAAAGCCATGACTTAATTGCTGGCGTTTAGTGAAAGCCGACCATGCAACATCTTGATAACGAAAACCGTTCTGTTGTAATAAATCACGGTATTGTCCCGCCATTGCACGTAATGCTTTTGTGCTATTTGCAGAGATGAACAACGGTGTTTGGGTAGATTGTGTTTTCTTATTAAAACCACTTTTCTCTGATTTTTGTTTTGTTGATGCTTGTTTTGCTGACGCAGATGAGCCTTTATATTCTTCAACAATCACATGTGCATTCGCACCACCAAAACCGAAAGAATTAACTCCCATTAACAATGGTTTTTTACGTGATTTAATCGGCGTTAATTTTGTAACGACTTCAATGTTATCACCCTTAAAGTCAATATTAGGATTGGGTGTTTCAAAATGAAGCGAGGGTGGTATCGCCTTGTTTTTCAGGCTCATGATAACTTTTAATAAACCCGCCATTCCAGAGGCGGTTTCCAAATGCCCTAGATTGGTTTTTGCAGAACCTATCAGCAATGGTTTTTTACGTGGTTTGGCTAATATTTTTGAAAAGGCCGCGGCCTCTAAAGGGTCGCCCACTGCTGTACCTGTGCCGTGTGCTTCCAGATACGTTAGATCATCTAGATTAATATTGGCTCTTTCATAAACATGTTTCAATAAACTTGCCTGACCTTCAGAGCTTGGTAAGGTAATGCCGTTAGTGCGACCATCACAATTCACGCCCGTATCGACGATCACTGCATGAATCGGATCGCCATCGGCTTCTGCGTCTTCCAGCGGTTTTAAAAACAACACCGCAGAACCTTCGGCTCGCACATAGCCATCACCAGACGCATCAAACGCACGACAACGTCCACGCGGTGAAAGCATGGACGCTTTGGAGAAACCGACAAAACCGAAAGGGTGAAGCAACATATTCACGCCACCCGTTATCGCCATCGGTGCATCTCCACTCCAAATAGCATTACACGCTTGATGCAATGCGACTAATGAAGATGAGCAGGCGGTATCAACAGAAACACTAGGTCCGTGTAAATCATACACATAAGAAATTCGGTTAGATGCAATACTCGCGGTGTTGCCCGTCATTGAATAAGGGTCTAAAGAACACAAATCATCCATGCGACGATGTGCGTAGTCGGTACTAGCAATACCGACGTAAACCGCACACTGAGAACCTGCCAAGGAATCTGGAATTTGTTCGCCGTTTTCGAGTGCTTCCCACGTTAGCTCTAAAAGCAAACGCTGTTGAGGATCCATTTGTGCCGCTTCGCGGGGCGATATACCGAAGAAGTCCGCATCAAATTCGTCTACTTGAGGCAATACACCAGCAGAAAAAGTATAACTTTTACCCGGCTCTTTTTTATCTGGATGTTTGTAAAAGTCGGTTCCCCAACGATCAGTACTTATTTCGCTGACGACATCTTTACCGTTTTTTAACACATCCCAATATGCTTCTGGAGAGTTTGCTTCTCCTGGGAAACGGCAAGCCATTCCAACGATTGCAATTTTCTTTTTTTTCGACACTTTTTTTGACAAAAGAACTGTCCTTGAGAAGATCTCAAAACCCATTAATTGGTAGGGGATTTTACACGATTTTTAGGGATAAACCAATGCACAAATATCGGTTTAATCAAGCAACTTTTGAATTTAAGCGACTAAAACAGAAAACCAGCTTAGAACAAGTCAATCGCCTTCATCATCACAAATACTTGCCACAATGAATTGCCCTTTGTACTCGAGAAAAACACAGGTTTTTTTGAACCATTAAATTTTTTCTTATGCGATGAATTACCCTTAAATGGATAAATAAAGTTCAAGTTATCATAAGCATAGCGCAGAGCATCGCGCGTAAAATGATTGTAATCAAACGCTTTATGATACTTCAACATGAGCTGATACAACGGTGACATTCCCAAAGATACATATTCGATACCTTCTTGTTTGAATATCTCCATAGCGTAAATAAGCAATGAAGCACTCACACCATGTGGAGCATTATCACCGATACGATCTACATTATGATAATAAGCCACAACCTTTCCAGCGACATAAATAGGATCAAACACAGCAAAACCAATTAATTTATCGTCTTGATACGCCCAAAAATTACGTACGCCTTTTTCATCGCTATAGCGAAAAGAACGCGTTAAGAAGGAATATTCTTTACCCCCTTTATTTTTTAACCAGTTATCCGACAGGGCTCTGATTTCTTGATGATTTTGGTAATCTTTAACAGGCTGTTCTTTATATTCCACCCCTTCACGCTGACATTTATTTCGCCACTGGCGAAGCTTACTGCGTTGTTTTCC
>DQUJ01000058.1 GCA_015662325.1 Leucothrix mucor
AAACCAAGGTCAAGATCAAGCTCATTTGTATCAAGTGATCCTGTATCCGTATCTAAACCAAGGTCAAGATCAAGCTCATTTGTATCAAGTGATCCAATACCATCGCCATCGCCTAACACGTCACCTAAATCAAGATCATCAAGATCATTGCTTTCTAATGTTTTCTCTAAGTCAGTGTCAAACGTTGCCACTTCTTCAGGGCTTGCCTCGCCTGCTGTTACTGCTAAACCTGCTGCTGCCGCGGCTCCTGCAATGGCTGCACCTGCAATACCTTTTCCAGATGACTCTGATGATGAACCTGATGAAGCGTCTGATGATGAACCTGAAAAGATATTACTATCAGGAATCATGGTTTTACCCCATCCACTGATTTCTTGCCAAAGCTTGTCTTTATCATCACCCTCTAGGTCTTTGAATATTTTAGCTTCTTTCTCAAAGCCTTCTTTATCACCGGCTGCTTTAAAGTTTTCAATCAGCTTGGCACGGTAAGCAAGGTTATCTGGCTCTTCTTCAATCGCTTTTCTAAGCTCTGCTTCTGCTTGGTCATGTAAACCATATACAAGATAAACATCTGCTTCTTGAAGTACATTCTCTTCTTTGCTTTCACCTGAAGACTCGACACTCATGTCAGAATCTTTAGTTTTTACTTCTGGATCAGCAAACATATTTTTTTCTGTACCGAAATCTGCGGTAGTAAAGTCGTCATTATCGCCAGCAGTCACATCGGCATCTTGTTCAAGATCTATATTTTGAGATAGCTCTTGATCAAGGTCAAAATCTTCATAACCTTCGCCATCTTCAATATCTACACCGTCTTTACGACGTTTCATGTACCAAAATCCACCCAACAATGCGAGTAATGAACCACCACCAATACCTTGTACTAATGGGTTATCTAATAGACCTAGGATGCCGCCTTCTGACTCTGATGGCGTTGTTTCCGCTACAGGTGGAGTTTCTTCCACAGGTGGCTCTACTTCTGCTGTCTGTTCAATAGGTGGAGCTGAACGAATAATTTCACCAGGGTTTTGGTCGCTAATAGCTGCCTGTATACCTGCCCCTTCTGTCGCGCCCCCCATGTCGTCAATAGGCTCTTGAGGTGTTGGCTCCACAATTGCTGTCTTAGGCTCTGTTGTTGCAGAAACTTCTGCTCCACCAGCTCGTGCCTGAAAATCTGCTAATTGCTCACTTTTCAATGTAATTAAACGATTTTTCTTGCGTAATAATGATTCTAGTTCTGATACACGTGATTTTAATTCTGCATTTTCATTTTCTCGTGCAGCTAACGATTCACTTGCCAACACTAATTTCTGTTTAAGTTCAGAGGCTGTTGCATTACCCGAAACACTAAGGTCGGTAACTACGCTACTGTTATTACCAGAAACAACCAACTTATTATCAGACGCATTACGCTTAGCATTTTCTCTTGCTAAAGATGCCGCTGATTGACCACCTTGCAAGCCACTTTGAGTGCTTGTCGATGCATTTGTAGAAGGCTTTCTAGATGATGCAACCTGTGAACGTCCACTTTTCCAACTAGCTGTATGTGACGCTAGTTGAGATTTAGCCGAACGGTAACTAAGACTTTTAGCTTGTTGTGCAGAAGGACGTTGCAGGACTGCGCCGGCTTTCAAATTATTTACATTACTATTATGAAACGCTTTTGGATTGGCTTCGTATAAAGCCATCATCATTTGTTCTGTACGAACACCACGATAACCAAGTTTCTTAGCTACTTTGTAAAGGTAATCACCACGTTTAACGCGATAAGTTTTAGTTCTGCCTGATGTTCTTACTGCTCTCGTATTACTTAGAGCACCTAATGCTTGAGCGCCACGTTGAAATTCTGTTAAGCGTCTTGCAGGTGCTCTGCGTTGTGGTTGTTGGCGTTGAGCCACGGGACGATTAATTCGACCACTACCAGGTTCTGCACGCACACCGACTTGGTTATTTGCAATCGCACGACCAGGTTGCATTAACACTGGCGGATCAAGTAATGCCGTATATTCTTTAAGTAACTGACCTTTAGACCAGTTCACTTCTAATAGGAAATTAACGAAAGGCTCGTGAATTGGTTGAGTAGAACTCACCAATATAACAGGCTTGCCTCGTTGAACACTGGGTGTAAAGCGAATGCTATTTAAAAAAGCAGGTCGATCAATACCAACACGATTAAATACTTCCGGTGAAGCAATACGTACGCGAATACTCCGTGCTTCTGCTGGTGTCGCAGATAATACTTGAATGGTACCTTTGAACGGTTGGTTCAAATGTGAGTTGGACTGAATATCCCCTAAGCCTAAAGCGTGCGAAGCGGTTGGAAAGGCCATTGCCATTGTTATTGCTAGGCTTAATACTTTCTTATTCACTGATAAATCCCCTTATTATTATTTTTATATAGCACTGTAGAATCCTTTCTTATTTAAATAGACTTAATACTATTAGAAATCTTTCTATTAATTCAGCGGTGACCTATTTATTGTTTTTATTGATCACAAAATTGTTAATTAAATTAACATCAAATATGTGCGCATAACACCTGTATTTAATGTCTCCGAACTCCTAAGATCGGATATTGGTGCTATTTATATCAAGAAATGGATTAATCCAGACTGAACAAGTTATTATTTTTATTATTGTTTACCTATATTGAGTAAAAAAAGATGATTTTGATGATATTCGAAAAAAAACGTCCACGAAAGGCACGAAAAAACACAAAAGAAGAATTAAAAAATATTTTCACCTGGAGAAGGATAAGCACATACATTTCTCTCTCCTTTAGGGCGAGATCTTCTCCTTCTCCTAGGAGGAAAAATACTGAAATCAATTTTTCGTGTCTTTTAGTGGACTTCTTTTATTGAGACCTTTGCACGAAATTATGGCGAGAGTAAAAATTGCGAGATTTTTCCTGATTTTCTTAAAAGTGAGGGTAATTTTGCGACTTGCTTGCAAGAGCTTATGCTTTAGTCAGCAGGGCTATTGACCGAATTTTTATGGAAATCAGGGAGAATTTAAGCATTTTTAATGCTGTCATATCTCTCGTGCAACGATCTCTTATTATTACAAATAATCCCGAATCAAAATCTCTGCAATCTGAATCGTATTTAACGCCGCACCTTTGCGAACATTATCCGCAACCACCCACAAATCTAAACCATTCTCATAAGAAATATCTTCACGGATTCTACCGACATACACAGGGTCGCTATTTGCGCCCTCTGTTACAGCCGTTGGATAACCACCGTCTTCACGTGTATCTAAAACAACCACACCTTCTGCTTGCTCTAGTAATTCTGTCGCTTGTTCTGCAGTGAGCTTATCGCGTGTTTCTATATGTAGCGCTTCTGAATGACCAAAAAAAGCAGGAACACGCACTGCTGTTGGGTTGACCATTATATCGTCATCTTCGAAAATCTTACGCGTTTCCCAGACCATTTTCATTTCTTCTTTAGTATAGCCATTATCCATAAACACATCTATTTGTGGCAATACATTAAAAGCGATTTGCTTTGGATAAACGTTTACGTCTACTTCTTGTCCATTTAAAAGCTTTGCAGTTTGACCTGCTAATTCTTCAATCGCAGGTTTACCCGAACCCGATACAGCTTGATAGGTACAGACATTAATACGCGTAATTTTAGCCGCATCATGTAAAGGCTTTAATGCCACTAACATTTGAATGGTTGAACAGTTTGGATTTGCGATAATGCCACGCGTCGTATAATTCACTACTGCGTGAGGATTCACCTCTGGCACAACTAATGGAATATCATCGTCGTAACGAAACTCAGAGGTATTATCAATCACCACACAACCTGCTGAAGCCGCAATCGGCGCATATTCTTTTGAAATTTCACCACCCGGTGAAAACAAACCAATTTGTACCTTAGAAAAATCAAAGGTCGCTAAATCTTCAACGATAAGTTGTTTGCCCGCAAACTGAAGTCGCTTGCCTGCAGAACGTTCACTGGCTAGCGCGTATACTTTCCCCACAGGGAATTTACGTTCTGCTAGAATTTCTAACATCACTTCGCCTACTGCACCCGTTGCGCCTACTACTGCAACATCATATGTTTTATCTGACATCTTTTTACCTTTTTATATTTATCCGCAGATTTCCGCAGATTCAAAACTTAAAAAAATTTGTCTTTAATCTGCGTAATCTGCGGATAGTATTAGTTTTTTAACGTTTTAACTATTTAAAGCCACAACAACCGCATCACCCATTTCACTCGTACCGACTTTTGTAAGACCGGCTTGATCTTCTACAAAAATATCCGCCGTGCGCAAACCTTGCTTTAATACCGCTTCAACCGCCGCATCAATTTTATCCGCCATCTCGACCTGATTAAGTGAATATCGCAACATCATGCCTACCGACATAATCGTCGCTAGTGGATTCGCAATATTCTGCCCTGCAATATCCGGTGCAGAACCATGAATCGGTTCGTACATGCCTTTACCGTTAATATCCATTGAAGCCGATGGCAACATGCCGATAGAACCGGTTAACATCGCCGCCGCATCCGATAAAATATCGCCAAACATATTACCCGTGACCACCACATCAAACTGTTTAGGCTCTTTCACCAATTGCATCGCCGCGTTATCGACATACATATGGCTTAATTCCACTTCTGGGTATTCTTTAGCAACACGCTCAACTACTTCGCGCCATAATTCCATCACTTCCAACACATTAGCCTTATCAACCGAACACAAACGTTTATCGCGCTTCATTGCTGTTTGAAAAGCAGAATGTGCGATACGCTCAATCTCTGATTCTTTATAAATCAGTGTGTTATAACCTTGTTTTTCGCCGCCATCTAGCTCACGAATACCACGAGGTTCACCAAAATAAATCCCCCCCGTAAGTTCGCGTACAATCATAATATCCAAACCCGAAACCACTTCCGCTTTTAAAGAAGACGCATCTGCCAATTCTTCATTTAGAATCGCTGGACGAAGATTAGAGAATAATTGCAAATCCGCACGAATCCCGAGCAAACCACGTTCGGGTCGTAAATCACGTGGCAGCGCTTCATATTCATAGCCTCCGACCGCGCCCAATAGAATTGCATCCGCCTCTTTTGCCAATGCTTGAGTCGCAGGTGGGTATGGATGACCATCGGCATCATAAGCCGCACCACCAATATCGCCGTGCATTAGCTCAACATCAAGCCCAAAATCAGCTTGTAGTGCATCAATCACTTTTAGCGCTTCTGCAACTATTTCTTTACCGATGCCATCACCAGGTAAAACTAGAATTTTTTGTGTCATGTGTATTTAACCTTTCTCTGTGAAACCACAGAGAGGACACAGAGCTCACAGAGAAAACATTAGTTTACTTGTTTATCTCTGTGAACTCTGTGCTCTCTGTGGTTAAAATTTCATCTGTTTTCTTACTAATGCAAAACGTTATAAGCACGAACCACATTATCATTCATCATCGGAATTAATAACAAACTAGGCACTCGCTTTTTTGTAATAACATCGAGTTTTGTGATAACACCCAAGTCCGCACTGCCCTGTTCTATATCCAATAAGGTCTTAAATTCGCCATTTGCTTTGATGTGCAAAATAGAGCCTGCGATCCAATCGGTTGCAAAATACCCGTCTTTTCCATCGGATTCAATGCCATCTAAATTTCCTACGGGTTTGCCATTTCCAAGACTGGTTATTTTCTTGGTTTTAAGATCAACGCTTTTCATATGTCCTGCAACCTTGGTCGCAAAACCATCTGTCATTATGCCCCAAGAGCCGACCAATAATTTGTTGTCTTCTACTAATAAGCCGTTGGGTGTTTCTAACTTTCTATCTGCTAACCACGTTTCAAATTTGCCATCTTTTAAACGATAGATTGTATGATCCAGAAAATCGGACACATACACATTGCCATCTTTATCTGCCACTACATCATTTAAAAACTTTGCTTTTTCATGCGAGTAGTGATGAATGATTTTTTTAGTCTCAACATCTATTGCAACTAGACTATTAATATCAGACACATACAGAATATTCTTTACCAGAGCCAAACCTTTCGGCGCGTTCAAACCGGTCACCCATTCTTGATCTGCTTTTTTACCATCCACCGATAACAATGCGATTGAGCCTTTGCCATCTTTAGTCATTGGCTTGCCATCGACGTTCGAAACGTAGATAACATTGCGCTCTTTATCAAACAGCATAGATTCTGGTGCTTTAAAGCCTTTTGTCTCCCATGCAAGTTTTAGTGTTTCTGCTGTCGCATTAGAAAATATAAAAAGTAATACTAAACCTATAATTTTTTGTGTCATGTCATTTAACCTTTTTTAGTTGAATCTTATTTCTAACCACAGAGGACACAGAGAGCGCATAGAAAAAACATTAATATGGGTTTCTCTGTGCACCCTGTGTACTCTGTGCTCTCTGTGGTTATATTATTTTTTTCTAAGAAAATAACCAAGGCGTTTGTTGCTTGCGTTTTTCTTCATATGCACGAATATCGTCCGCATGTTGCAAGGTAAGACCAATATCGTCAAGCCCATTCAATAAACAATGTTTACGAAAAGCATCTACTTCAAATGGTGTTTTTTCGGTCAATAGTTTATCAATCTCTAATACCTGTTGATTTTCTAAATCAATGGTTAAGGTATAACCCTCCCTCATGGCGACCTCATTAAACAAGGCATCAATTTTTTCTTCACTAAGAACAATGGGTAAGATGCCATTCTTAAAGCAATTATTGTAAAAAATATCCGCATAACTAGGTGCAAGAATAACCCGAATGCCATAATCTTCAATTGCCCAAACCGCATGTTCACGTGATGAACCACAACCAAAGTTTTCACGCGCTAATAAAATAGACCCACCTTGATAGCGCGCTTGGTTCAAAACAAAATCTGCTTTGATCTCACGTTTGGAGTGATCCATCCCAGGCTCGCCTGCTTTCACATAACGCCAATCATCAAACAATGTTGGGCCAAAACCCGAACGCGATATTGATTTCAAATATTGTTTTGGGATAATCGCATCGGTATCGACATTCGAACGATCTAAGGGAATAACGATACCTTTATGTACTGTGAATTTTTCCATTATGACTCTCCCTCCATTGTACGCACATCAATGAAATGACCTTCGATTGCGGCAGCCGCTGCCATTGCTGGGCTAACCAAATGCGTTCGCCCATCTTGACCTTGTCTGCCTTCAAAATTACGATTAGATGTGGATGCACAACGCTCTTGTGGTTCTAATCTGTCCGCATTCATCGCCAAACACATGGAACAACCGGGTTCGCGCCATTCAAAACCCGCTTCTTTTAAAATTACATCTAGCCCTTCATCTTCTGCCTGTTTCTTTACCAAGCCAGAACCTGGCACGACCATCGCGAGTGTTATATTAGAAGCGACCTTTTTATCTTTAGCAAGTGCGCCAGCTGCAACCAGTGCCGCTGCGCGAATATCTTCAATTCGTGAATTAGTACAAGAGCCTATAAAGACTTTATCAACCATTATCTCATTGATTTTCTGCCCTGCTTCTAAGCCCATATACGCAAGCGCAGCACTAATACCTTGGCTTTTAACCGCATC
>DQUJ01000165.1 GCA_015662325.1 Leucothrix mucor
AGAAGCGTTATCACCACTTTTTTAGTATTAGGTTTCTTTGAAGTATTACCACATCACCCTGTTGGCGTTTCTGAAGTTCATTTGATTTTGGGGTCAACTCTATTTTTACTCTTTGGACTTGCCCCTGCTGGTATTGGTTTAGCATTAGGTTTATTGATTCAAGGTTTGTTCTTTGCCCCCTTTGATTTGCCAAACTATACGATTAATACGACGACCTTACTGGTTCCATTGTTTGCCATGGCGGTTATTGCTAAAAAGATGATTCCTGAAAATCTTGCCTATAAAGATTTAAGCTATGCTCAAACAGTAAAATTATCATTGTCTTACCAAGGTGGCATTATTGCTTGGGTCGCGTTCTGGGCAATTTATGGTCAAGGTGTAGGGATTGCAAATCTTACATCGGTAGCAACATTTGGAATGGCATATGCCACGGTTGTGTTACTAGAACCATTAGTCGATATGGCAGTATTAGCAGGCGCGAAAGCATTACATCGTGCTAAAGACAGGGGTTTATTCACAGCACGCCTTTACCACGCTAATAGCAATATTCAAGGTAACACTACAGCCTAACTGATTTCACATTATGAAATTTGCATTGATTGCGGGTACACAGTCTGGCTGCGGGAAAACCTCTGTCACGCTTGCGGTGTTGCAGATTCTCAAGCGACAAGGTAAGTCCGTTCGTAGTTTTAAAACGGGCCCGGACTTTCTTGACCCAATGTGGCACAAAGCCATTACCCAAAAAATCAGTTATAACCTTGATACCAATATGATTGGAATTGAACAAAGTATTGATATTTTGGCTAAACATCAAGATGCTGAGTTTGGGATTATTGAAGGTGTAATGGGCTTGTTTGACGGTCGTGGTGGTGTTGGCGGCAAAGGTTCTGGCGCACACTTAGCTAAAGAGTTGGATATACCTGTTTGGTTGGTCGTCAATGCAAAGGGTATGAGTGGCTCTATCGTGCCGTTGGTTAAAGGCTTTGTGATGGAGGCTGAAAATCTAGGTTTCCGTATTAGCGGCATTATTGCAAACCGTTTGGGCAGTGAAAATCATGCAAAAATTATCCGCGAATTTCTGGATGAATATAGTTTGCCGCCATTGATAGCATGGATGGCGAAAGATGCGCCTGCAATGCCTGAACGTCATCTTGGTTTACAAATGCCAGAAGAGCATCGTGTACCTGATTTTTCTTCCGTATTTCATGCCGATATGGATTTGTTAGCAGCAAATGTAGGGCGTTTTACAAAAGTATCTTCGCAAGTTTTGCAGGATAACAATAATGATTTCAGTGGTTATTTACAGGGTAAAAATATTGCGATAGCGCGGGATTCTGCCTGTTGTTTCATTTACCAAAAGAATCTAGACTGGTTACAAGACCAAGGCGCAAACCTTCACTTTTTTTCACCCGTAGCAGGTGATGTTATACCCACAGATGCCGACGCTATATGGTTACCAGGTGGCTATCCTGAATTACATGCAGAAGCCCTTAGCCAGTCTGCAACCTGGTCTTCATTGGCAATGCATATAAAGGAAGGGACCCCATGTTTAGCAGAGTGCGGTGGCATGATGATATTGGCAAAGAGTTTGACGGATCATCAAGGGAAGGCTTGGAAAATGGCGGATATTTTACCCATTGAATGTCATATGCAAGATCGCTTAGTGTCATTGGGCTACAGAGAAGATAGTAGTGGTATCAAAGGACATGAATACCACCATTCTAAACGAACTGATCTAAAAAAAATACCGCTTGCTTATACCTTAACGCGGGGTGATGAGGGCGTGATGTTTAATAATTGCAGAGCCTCTTATGTGCATTGGTACTTTGAATCTGCACCCGAAATAGCCGCTCGTTTTTTTACAGCTGAACAGAAAGCTGTGCAGAATAAAAAGGATAAAGAATGACAGGGAAAGTATGGTTTGTCGGTGCAGGCCCAGGTGATCCTGAATTAATTACGGTTAAAGCCCGTGATTTAATCAGCAAGGCAGATGCTATTTTGTATGCGGGTTCACTCGTGCCATTAGCCTTAACTCAATGGAGTAAAAAGGGCTGTGAGATTCAAGACTCCAAAGGCATGGCATTAGGTGATATTACGGACTGGTTGATTACGCAAGCTCAACAACATAAAACAGTGATTCGTTTGCAAACAGGTGATCCATCTCTGTATGGCGCGCTGATAGAAATGGTACAACCGCTTGATAAAGTAGGCATTGCGGTTGAAGTAATACCAGGTATTTCATCTGCAATGGCATCTGCTGCTGCCGCTGTAGAAAGCTTAACGCTACCAGAAGTCACGCAGACCGTTATTCTTACACGTGTTGAAGGTCGAACACCCATGCCAGAGGGAGAATCTCTAAAAGAGCTGGCTTCACATCATTCAACACTTTGTTTATTTTTATCAATTACTTTATTGCATAAAGTAACGACTGATCTTATTGAAACAGGGTGGGCAGAAGATTCCTCGGTTGTGGTTGTTCAAAAAGCCAGTTGGGGGGAGCATGAAAAGATTATCCGTGGCACATTAACTACCATTAAGAAACAATGCCAAGCAGAAAAAATAGCGTCACAAGCGATGATTATTGTTAGTCCCACGTTAGGTGCGCGAGAGTGGGATACCTTAAAAAAATCCAAACTGTATGACGAGGCATTTACGCACCGTTTTCGGCGCGGCATTACTTCCGATAAAAACAAGAGATAAGTTAAATGAGTGATTGTATTTTATTAATTGGGCACGGTTCGCGTGACCCTGAAGGCAACCCTCAAATAGAAAAATTTGCACAGCAATGGCGGGACTTACATCCAGATTGGCAAATAGAATTATGTTTTATCGAGTTTGCTGAGGTTGAAATAGAGCAAGGTTTGGATAACGCAGCCAGTAAAGCGAATCGCGTTATTATTGTTCCCTTAGTGCTTAATGCTGCTGGGCATGTACGCGCTGAAATACCCCATCACATTCAACATGCTAAACAACGCCATACTGATACCGAGTTTGTTTATACCCCTCCCATTAGGGCAGGGGAGCCAATTTTCAGTATTCTTAAACGTAACTTGGCGAATGTATTTGCAGAGTTAGATTTCCCAGCGCCCGAAAATACGGGTGTAATCGTTCTAGCTCGGGGCTCATCCGATCGCAAAGCAAATGGTGAGATAAGTAAAATAGCTCGTTGGTTATTTGAAGATACCGAGCATTCTTTAGTGGATATTGCCTTCACAGGAGTTACTACGCCGCGTTTAGAAACTGCCGTACAACGACAAGTAACGTTGGGGATGAAGCAAATTATTATTTTGCCGATGTACCTTTTTAATGGCACTTTAATCAAGCGTATTGATAATCAAATAGCACGATTAACCCAGCAATATCCTGAAGTTGCTTTTGCTTATTCTAGCTATTTTGGATTCGAACCAGAAATTAAAATGGTAATAGATGAACGTGTTACCAATGTCCTTAAGCAGAATGATGAGAGTGAGTTTTTGGATATTAATCCTGATGCGCATCACCATCACCACCACTAGTAGCATCACTAAAGCCAATGCAGATTACAAAGGATGAAAGAGAGGCGGTTTATAAAACTATATTTTCTCGACGAGATGTACGAAAAGAATTTAAAAGTGATGAGATAGAAGACGATATTCTCATGCGTGTTATTAAAGCCGCACACCATGCGCCCAGCGTTGGTTTTATGCAGCCTTGGGA
>DQUJ01000121.1 GCA_015662325.1 Leucothrix mucor
CTTCATGGCGAGATAAAAAGATGGCAGATGGATTGCTTACGCCTATTAAGCCTTTGTCTGTCATCGCAAACACGCCTAATTCATTGACCGCGCCAAAACGGTTTTTGACGGCGCGCAGAATACGATAACGCCCACCGGGGTCGCCTTCAAAATAAAGTACCGTATCCACCATGTGCTCTAAAACACGTGGGCCTGCGAGCGTGCCTTCTTTGGTAACGTGTCCTGCAATAAATAGGGATGTATTGGTTTGTTTGGCAAAGCGCGTTAAACGTGCAGTGGCTTCGCGTACTTGACTAACAGAGCCGGGCGCAGAGTTGAGTTCTTCGGTGTGAATGGTTTGGATGGAATCAATCACCATTACTTCGGGCTTTTCAATGCTGGCGTGTTCGATAATGCGTTCGACGCAGGTTTCGGTAAGCAAACGCAGCGAATCGCATTTTAACTCTAAGCGTGTGGCGCGCATGGAAACTTGTTGTAATGATTCTTCGCCCGTTACATAAAGTGATCGTAAATCACCAAGGCTTGCTAACGTTTGAATCAAGATGGTGGATTTACCAATACCGGGATCACCGCCAATCAAAGTAACAGAGCCTTGCACTAATCCACCCCCTAGCACACGATCTAATTCTGAAAGCCCTGTTAAAGTCCGTGGTACTTTTTTAAGATCAATTTCATTCAGGGATTTAACTTCTGTTTTGTGCCCCGAATAACTTTGAAAACGGCTGGATTTTTCAACCGCTTTGGATGCGTGTTGTATGGCGGATTCTTGTAATGTATTCCATTCGCCACAGTCGCCGCATTGACCGCTCCATTTATTGTGGGATGCGCCGCAGCTACTACAGTTATAGTGTGTTTTAGTTTTTGCCATTATTTCTGTTTGTTATCGTTAGTTGTGATTTTGGGGTAGATGATTAAAGTTTTAATCGCATTGTTACGTGTTTTACGCACTTCAATTGGGTAGTTGTTTATTAAAGAGGTTGTGCCTGGCGCTGGAATGGATTGCAGGTGCTCAAGTAGTAAGCCGTTAATCGTTTTTGGCCCATTGGTGGGTAAATCCATACCCAGTTGACGATTAATTTCACGAATATGCATACTGCCATCAAGCCAAATAGTGCCGTCCTTTTTGTGAATGGCTTCAAAGTCTGCGTTAGCTGGCGAGGTGGAAAATTCCCCAACAATTTCTTCTAGTAAATCTTGTAAAGTGACTAAACCTTGTATTTCGCCGTATTCGTCGACTACTAAAGCTAAACGGCGTTTTTCTTTTTGAAAGTTTATTAATTGCTGAGTAAGAGGAACGCCTTCGGGGGTGAAGTAGGCAGGGGTTAGTGCTTTTTCTAAATGATGCTGTTCGAGTTCTTTTTCATGAAACAAGGGGAGTAGTTTGCGTAAATGTACAACGCCTCGAATATCTTTAAGACTGCCTTTATATACCAAGAGACGTGTAAAGTTGCACCGCAATAGTTGTTCTTCAATATCATTCCAATCGTCATTTAAATCAATTCCGCTAATCTCGATACGTGGAATCATAATATCTTCTACGGTGGTGGTTTCCATGTCCAGTACACGTAACAGCATTTCCTGATGATTTTTTGGAATTAAGCCTGATGCTTCATTAACAACGGCTTTGAGTTCTTCGTGATTAAGTGCTTGTAATTCATTTTTATCTGGATCAACTCCGACCAGCCGCACAATAACATTGGCAACCTGATTAATTAGCCATACTAATGGATATACAATCGTTAATAAGGGTGTGTAAATATACGCGGCAGGGAAGGCAATTTTTTCGGCCTTTAATGCGGCAATAGTTTTAGGGGCGACTTCTGCAAAAATTAATAGCATAAGGGTGAGTACACCTGTAGCAATAGCAATACCTACATTGCCACCTAGGCGAAAACCAATCAAGGTGGCGAGTTGCGTAATAAGAATATTAACCAGATTATTACCAAGAAGAATCAAACCAATTAAACGGTCAGGTTTCTGCAATAATCTTATCGCGAGTGCTGCGCCTTTGTTGTTTTTTGCATGATGTTTTAGCTTGTATCGGTTAAGTGCCATTAAGGCAGTTTCTGAACCCGAGAAAAAAGCTGACAGTAGGAATAAAACTAAGAGTATAAAAAACAAAACTCCAAGGGAAATGTCGTTGATGTTCACGATGAGCTAATAAACTCCTGAATGACTTTTGTACCAAAGAACGCAAGCATCAATAATACAAAACCAGCTAAGGTCCAATTAACTGCTTTTTTCCCACGCCAGCCGTACTGCCAACGACCGTATAATAAAACAGAAAATACAATCCAAGCAAAAATAGATAAGATGGTTTTGTGAGCAATATTAGTACCAAATAGATTATCTAAAAAGTAAAAACCACTGAGTAACCCGATACTTAAAAGAATGACGCCAATAGTAATAAAACGAAACAATAGGTGTTCCATATCTTCTAGCGAGGGCAATGTGTTCATAATCGCGGAGCTTTTACGACGGTGTAACTGTTTGTTTTGAACGGCAAGAAGTAACGCTTGAAAGGATGCGAGCATCAACATGCTGTAGGCTAATAAAGAGAATAAGATATGAATACCTAAACCGCTTTTCATATTGATTAAAGGGCTTGGTTGGGGATCGATTATTATTGGTGTAAGTAACGCAATGAGCGTAATCGGTATAACAATAATAGCGAGTACTTCTATATTGCGTTTAAATGTAGTGAAAAACAGGATGACTGAAATAAGCCACATCACATAAGAACCAACGGTGATGTAGTCTAAGGTCATTGCCTGCCCCGATATTAGGGGGTAATGAAGCGCGATGATGTGCGTCAATAAGGCTATGAACCAGAGCGCCAGATAATACCTTGTATTGCCCGTTTGAGGCTGTGATTCACGGGTTTGGAAATCCCCTTGATACTGTTTAAGTCGGGTGCGCAAACGATTGAAAACTAGAATAAGGCAGACTAAATATAATAATCCTGCCAGCAAAGTGAGTAAATTACCTGTGTTCATTCCCTTTCGTTGTTATCCCGTGTTTTAATATACTATGTTTCATTTCAATGTGTGTTGTATACTATCATCCATCTTAAAATTCTGCTTTTAATAAATTAAAGAAAAAATAAATATGTTTGAAAATCTTAGCGATCGTCTATCGCATACGGTAAAAAAATTACGAGGTCAGGCACGACTCACGGAAGATAATATTAAAGATGCGATGCGCGAAGTGCGTATGGCGTTGCTAGAAGCCGATGTGGCGCTGCCAGTGGTTCGTACGTTTATTGAAAAAGTAAAAGAACGTGCCGTAGGACAAGAAGTCATTGGTAGTTTATCGCCAGGGCAAGCGTTAGTTAAAGTCGTTAACGATGAGTTAGTCGAATTAATGGGTGCTGCCAACGAGACGTTGGACTTAAATGCACAACCACCTGCGGTTATTTTAATGGCTGGTTTGCAAGGCGCAGGTAAAACAACCACAGCGGGTAAATTAGCTAAGTTACTCAAAGAAAGAGAAGGCAAATCAGTTGCGATGGTGAGTTGTGATGTTTATCGCCCAGCGGCAATCAAACAGTTAGAGACGTTGGCAGAGCAGGTTGATGCTACGTTTATTTCAAGTGAAACAGATCAGTCTCCCGTAGAAATTGCCAAGAACGCGTTAGATCAAGCCAAAAAACAATATATTGATGTGTTATTGGTGGATACAGCGGGTCGTTTGCATGTAGATGCCGAAATGATGGATGAGATTAAAGCCATTCATGCGGCTGTTTCTCCTGTAGAAACTTTATTTGTTGTGGATAGCATGACAGGTCAAGATGCCGCCAATACCGCCAAAGCCTTTGGTGATGCGTTACCCTTAACGGGCGTGGTGTTGACTAAGGCCGATGGTGATGCGCGCGGTGGTGCAGCCTTGTCGGTACGCCAAATTACGGGTAAGCCGATTAAGTTTATCGGCATGGGCGAGAAAATAGATCAGCTTGAGCCATTTCATCCTGATCGTATGGCATCGCGTATATTGGGAATGGGCGATGTGCTTTCTTTGGTTGAAGATGCGCAGCGCAATGTTGATCAAAAACAAGCCAAGAGACTTGCCAAAAAGTTAAATAAAGGAAAAGTCTTTGATCTTGATGATTTG
This sequence comes from Leucothrix mucor, assembly GCA_015662325.1. Next base: position 4,111 of record DQUJ01000121.1, read on the forward strand.
CGTTCTCAAATGCTGCAAATGCAAAAAATGGGTGGTATGGGTGGATTAATGGATAAGCTACCAGGCATGGGGCAAGCGGCTCAAGCCATGCAAGACGGCGCGGGCGATAAAGAAGTAGGGCGCATGGTTGCGATTATTAATTCAATGACATTACAAGAACGTCGTTTTCCTGCGGTTATAAAAGGCTCAAGAAAAAAGCGTATTGCTGCAGGATGCGGTATGCAAATACAAGATGTGAATCGTTTGCTTAAGCAGCACAAGCAAATGAGTAAAATGATGAAGAAGTTTAAAGGTGGTGGTTTAAAGAAAATGATGCGTGGTATGAAAGGCCAGATGCCACCCGGTGGAATGGGTGGCGGCGGTGGTGGCTTTCCAGGGATGCACTGATTCACTTATTCACCAATTTTGCTGGTACTTAATATAATAAGCACCTTGATCAAAGACTGCTTTAATGTGTTCATGCTTACTATGACGATAAGTTAAATAGCGTTCTTGAAAATTACTTAGCACATTCTCATTAGCAGATTGTAACGTGACAAATGATGGCGCTTGATTGTGCTTGGAATA
>DQUJ01000257.1 GCA_015662325.1 Leucothrix mucor
GGATCTGCAAAATTAAAAGAAAGTGCGGCGGCGGGTTATATAAGCGCTGGCGATTCAGTCACGCCTTGGCAGTTTGAATGGGGAAAAGGTGGCTTAGGTGATATTAATGCTTATTTGCGAGGCGCTTATGGCGCACCCATGAAAGATGTCGATTTAGAAGCTTGCTATTGTTCTATCTTTAACGAATGTTGGACTGTACGATTATCTGATCATCGTAAACCAACGCCTGTAGAATCATGCGGACCCGATGATGTACAAGATGACTTCTTTCAAAAAGCCGTTGAAATGCGAGCTGCGGATAGACTAGATAATAAATAGACTAGATAACAAATAAACAAGATACAAATAATAGTATCTCCACTACAGCATCAGTAAGTCTGCCTCTTAAAGCCATTCACCAAGGTAATAAATATACTGCCCTTCAGATGATTTTGAAGGACCAATAACAATTGCGGCATAATATTTTTCAGAGCAAGCATCTTGTATCGCATCTTCCTTGCTCACTTTTATTTCTACACAATTTGCGGGAAAACGTTTATTCGCGCGGCTGTTTTTGCTTCGACCTTTATTTCTGTTAGGTACATACACGACAGCATACTGCGCTTGCGAAACACCCGTTTGCGGATCCATCGGTACCATGCCATGCATCGCTTACTTACCACCCTTCTTTAAACGTTTACCCTCTGCCGCACGTTTTTTACGTACTTCTTTTGGGTCTGCGATTAATGGGCGATAAATTTCTATTCGGTCTTTATCACGCACTATTTGATCCATTTTTGCCATCTTCCCAAAAATGCCCACATCCACTTTATCCAATTCAAACTGCTGATTAAGTTCGGGATAATGTTCGAGGATCTCCGACGTGATAATGACGTCTTTAATGGTTGATTTTGCCGATACAGTAACCGTTAATAAAGGCTGTTCTTCTGGCAAGGCATAGACTACTTCAACCTTAATATCTTTATTTAAATCACTCATATACAGACTTTGCTTCTTCAACAAACGAATCGACCATTGTGTTTGCAACTTGATTAAACACAGGGCCCACCACCATTCCTAATAACTTACTTGAAAATTCATACTCCAAATCAAGCGAGACTTTACAGGCATCGGCTTTCAACTCATCAAATCGCCAAAAACCGTGCAAATGCTTAAAAGGCCCATCCACTAATGAAATTTCTATCATTTTATTTTTTTGCAATAGGTTACGAGTCGTGAATTTTTTATTCACCCCCCCTTTTGCAATGGTCACCGAAGCCACAATCACGTCATTGTCTCGTTTAATTTCTTCTGATGCACTGCACCAAGGCAAGAATTTATGATACGAATTCACATCCTCAACCAGCTTATACATTTGTTCTGCGCTAAACGGGACTAAAGCGCTTTTATTTACATTGGGCATTTATTAATTCATTAATAATTAAAAGAACACAACCTAAACATATTTAAGTAGGACTGTGTGCTGAGTCAGTTTATAATCGCCTCATTCGTAAGTAAAGTTTAGGTTACACAAACAAATGGCTAAAAAAAATAAAAAGAAAAAAGGGCACGGTGGAAAAACCATTGCGACCAATAAAGTCGCTCGCCACGATTACTTTATCGAAGACACCTATGAAGCAGGGCTAGTGCTAGAAGGCTGGGAAGTTAAAAGCCTACGTGACGGCCGTGCACAACTAAAAGAAGCCTATGTATTTGTGAAAAATGGAGAAGTTTGGATGTCGGGCGCGCAATTTACCCCTTTATTATCTGCTTCCACCCATGTGAACCCCATTGCTACCCGCATCCGCAAATTATTATTGCATGATTATGAAATTGTAAAACTACGCGTCGCGGTTGATCGCAAAGGTTATTCTATTTTACCGTTGGTGCTTTACTGGAAACACAATAAAGTTAAACTCGAAATTGGTGTGGGTAAAGGCAAAAAAGCGCACGATAAACGCGCCGTGTCTAAAGAGAAAGATTGGAATCGGGATAAACAGCGGATTTTAAAAGGGCGTTAAACCAAACTCTCACGACAGATAAACAACTATCCCCAAAGATTCTTTCCTGACTCTTCTGCAATAGCATCCACATACTGTTGATGCGCGCTCAACTCATCTGCACTGACTTTTATAATAGATAATGCACTGCGTTTTGATGATAA
>DQUJ01000090.1 GCA_015662325.1 Leucothrix mucor
ACTCTTTAATAAGTTTGCGGGATTACTTTAATAAAATATTTTCGGCTTAAATTTGAGATATTTGCAACTACAACTAACTGTAGGTGCTTTAAACTAATACAGGATGATTCGAATAACGCTGTGCCACAAACGTCATTATTTCTGCTGCCAGTGTTTGTTTACTTTGTTCGGGTAAGGACAGTTGCCCATCTTTCCAAATAATTTCTACTTGATTTGTGTCTTGCTCAAACCCTTTGTTTACACCCACCTGATTAGCAACAATCATATCGAGCTTTTTACGTTTGAGTTTATCTTGCGCATGTTTAACGAGGTTTTCTGTTTCGGCGGCAAAGCCGATTGTAAATAAATTAGGGAATTTATGACTGGTATCAAATAAAATATCAGGGTTATATTCAAGCGCTAAATGCATCGTATCTTTCGTTTTTTTGATTTTTTGATCAGCAACATTTTTAGGTGAGTAGTCCGACACAGCAGCAGTCGCGATAAATATATCCGCAGATTCTGCGTGCTCTAAGGTGTGTTGATGCATTTGTTTTGCAGATTCGACTAAAATACGTTTGACACCTTTAGGAGCTTCTAATGCAACGGGCCCAGAAACTAAAGTTACTTTAGCGCCTAGATCATGCGCTGCTTTTGCTATTGCGTAACCCATTTTTCCAGAACTGCGGTTACTAATAAAACGCACAGGGTCGATGGCTTCTCGCGTGGGGCCAGCGGTGATTAGCACGTGTTTGTTTTCAAGTGGCTTTTTTAAAATAGAATCAAGTCTTGAAACTGACCAATTACTTTCCACCAAATCAGCAAGTTCCAGTGCTTCTAGCATACGACCCGCACCTGTCTCACCGCAGGCTTGATCACCGATCGTGGGTCCATGAAGAATAAATCCACGTTGCTTTAATGTGTCTGCATTGGTTTGGGTTGCAGCGTTTGCCCACATTGCGCGGTTCATTGCGGGCGCTAGATGTATCGGTGATTCAGTTGCAAGGCAAACAGTTGTGAGTAAATCATTCGCCATGCCGTGTGCTAATTTAGCCATTAAATCAGCCGTTGCAGGTGCTGTTAAAATCAGGTCTGCCCACCGTGCAAGTTCGATATGGCCCATCGCAGCTTCTGCTTGCGGGTCGAGTAAATCAGTATGTACGGGGTTGCCAGACAGTGCTTGTAATGTAAGAGGTGTAATAAATTCACATGCGGCTTTTGTCATGCAGACACGCACATCTGCGCCTTTCTTTTTAAACGCACGAACTAATTCAGCCGTTTTGTAAGCTGCAATACCACCGCTTATCCCAATTAGGATGTGTTTGTTTTTAAGTGTTTGATATAAAGATTCTGACATAGCTTAATTATATCAGATTTTTTATTAATGAATTTTAAAACAGACTCATGGCAATTACAGACTGGGCGATAGAAGATCGTCCGCGTGAAAAATTACTCATAAAAGGTGCAGAAGCACTTTCTGATGCGGAATTGCTCGCTATATTCTTGCGCACGGGGATTAAAGGTTGTTCGGCGGTTGATCTGGCACGCAATTTATTGGATGACAGTGGTGGACTATCTAAATTACTTGCTGCGAATGAGGATGAATTTTGCCAAAGTAAAGGCGTAGGCCAAGCGAAATATGTGCAATTACAAGCCGTAGTAGAAATGAGCCGTCGTTTTTTAAATGAGAAGATGCATCGTGGAAACGCACTTAATAATGTCGATGATGTCAAAAACTACTTACAATCTCGTTTACAAAACTATCCCTATGAAGTGTTTGCCTGCTTGTTTTTAGATAATAAACACCGCGTCATCGAGTATGAAGAATTATTTCGTGGCACGATTGATGCTGCAACGGTGTATCCGCGAGAGATTGTGCGACGTGCATTGCATCATAATTCGGCGGCGATTGTGTTAGCGCATAATCACCCATCAGGTGTGGCAGAGCCGAGTGTATCGGATAGAGAAATCACGAATAAATTAAAAATAACACTACAGTCAATAGACGTGCGTTTATTGGATCATTTTGTGATCGGTGATGAAATTACTTCTTTTGCTGAACGTGGCTTGCTTTAGATTATTTCTTTCTTAATAAGAACAACTAAAGCTGGTTTGATTAGGGAAGTTAAGTTTTAAGACGCGCATGGTATCATTCGCTAAATCTTGTTTACCCAGTTTCTTCGCCGCACAAATTTTAAGTTGTAATGCTTCAATCACCGCTGGTGTACCTTGATGGTGTTGAATGGTGTATTCGGCACGGTTAAATGCGGCAAGGTAAGCGCCACGTTTCATATAGTGCTTTGCTACGCCCAGCTCATTAGAGCCTAATGAGTTTTTCAAGAAGTGAACACGCTTTTTTGCATCCGCTGCGTAGGGGCTGCTGGGGTGGCGGGTTAAAATCTGAGAAAAATCATGAAATGCTTCTTTTTGACGGACATTATCAAGGTCAGAAAAGTTACGTGGGAATACATTATCAACAATACTACCGCCACGATTAAAATTAATCAGTCCACGAAGGTAAGGCATAATCCGTTTTTGGACTGCGCGGATAAATACGCATA
>DQUJ01000171.1 GCA_015662325.1 Leucothrix mucor
TCGTTTTACCACTAATTTGATCGCCATCGCGTAACATGATTGTTTTATTATTTGAATCTACAACCGTTTTTTGTAATGACCAAAGCACTTCAACCGCGTTATTTCCTTTCTTAAAAGAAGCACGATAAAGCCCTGAGTTTTCTTTTAAACCCAGAAATGTAGTGCCTTGCAAATTTGCTATCATCACTTTAAACGCGTGGTAAGCGGGGTATTTTATTAGTTTTCCATCACGGTTATCAATCAGACCATACCCTGGTGCAATTAGCTGGTGCCAATACACATTTTTTACCACGTCTGTGGCGAGTGATAATAAATAATAGCGCACTAAAAAGCTGGCGTGATCCTCTAAACTCACACAATCGTTTTCACTAGTAGGCGCATACGGTGCGGTTTGTGTAATCGGCCAGTTGGTTTCTGTAATGACTATTTCTGGCTTTTTAATTTTAGGGCTAAGTCGAAGCATGGCGTGTAAAAACAGTAGCTTATTTTGCAAATCTAAACCCATTTGGGTGTTTTCTGGTGCGCCACGCCTATCGACATACAATAGACTACTGCATTGGTCATAACGAATATTCTTTAAGTTGAACAAGGTGCGTGCCGTAAAATAATATTCAAAATCAATGATGGATGCGCCTAATAAGATCAAGTTTGGGTAAGTGATTTGCTTTAAATCATAAGCCACTTTATAAAAGGCTAAGTATTCATCCATCGAAAATATTGCCCACTTTTTACGATTGACCGCATTCGCTATTTGAAAGCGATTGGTTAGGTGACTAAAGCCTTTAAAAATAGCCACCAATGAATCTTTAAGTAAGCCTAAATCTTCCACATGACGACGATCTTGCAGGATGTTAATAAGAATTTTTTTGTCGTTAAACTGCTCTGCAAAAGCAATGTATTTTTCAATATTTTCAATGTCATGCAGCGGTATTCTAATCAGTAAATTATCAACACCTAAATCATCAATCAGCGCGCGTGTTTGTGTGGGGTTTTTATCTAGATTTACACTCATCCCAAAGAATTCTTGGGTATTTATGGAAGGCTGTTCGATGGAGGGGTTTACAGAGGTAACTTTATAAAAAGCATAACTAATAGGATATACAAAAAGATTGGTGAGCAGCATTTTAAAAGAATCCCAACGGATGTCTTTATAAATGCGTTTTTTAAGTGCCTTGTCTCTTATGACTGCCGGCTGGTCTGAATATTTATCCCATTTTAAATTCATAGAAAATCTTTTATCGAGACCTTTTCATGAGAGTATAACGAGATAAAAATAGCGTGATTTCACCTGCTTTTCTCATACTTTCCAATAGTCCGCTATCCAAGTCACTGGTTTAAAATAACGATACCATTTACCACTGATGCCCTTTTGTGCTTCTATCGGCTCGGGCTTACCATGAAATAAAATAATTTTTGTGCCTTTAGGAATAAAAGGAGCACGCCAAAAATTCAGCGGGAAAGCAGGAATACAATGGTACTTAAAACTCGGCGTCCATTCCTTTGGCCAGAATTTCAATGCCTTTTTTGCATTCATTTGATGTGATAGAAAAGCCTGTTCATTGCGATGCTTTTCTTTTACATAATCAAAATTCTCAAGAAAAAACTCAAGCACTTCGGCGTGCTTTCCTATCTCGAAACGATAAACTGATGAGTTACCAATAGTTTGTGCTTTTTTCTTTTCATCAAAACACAGGGCAAACTCGGCATCGAATGTAAAAAAAACATCAATATTATCAACAATCAATACGTCTAAATCTAAAAACAAAGCTGTACCGCTTAGATCCTCTAATGGCTGTTTAAAGGTGGCTAATTTTAACCAGCCGCGCTCGGGTAGGTTATCGGGTAAACTAAGGCTCGGAAGCGGATAAATTTTAACCTCAGGATCAATGCCTTTTTGATTTTCTGTAAAACACACAAATTGAAACGGAATCGTGATGTTACGTTGCACCATTGCATACAGTTTATTAACGTAATCTGCGCCGTATTTATCACCCCATTTCATACAAATGATATTTACAGCTTTATTTTGTTCCATTGTGTAAAATCCCTAAGACGTTAGCGCGTTTAGATAATACTAAATCTAACACTATAAATGTTAAATTAATTTGGGACTCATATGAAGTTTGGCGTAATCATTACTACTTATAATTCCCCCCTTTGGCTTGAGAAAGTGTTATGGGGATATGAAACTCAAACCGATACCGACTTCGACGTCATCATTGCAGATGACGGATCAGGTGATGAAACCAAAGCACTAATCGAACAATTTAAACAACGCCAATCGCTTAATATCTTGCATGTGTGGCATGAGGATGCTGGTTTTAGAAAGACAAAAATTTTAAACAACGCCATTCAAGCCACAGACTGTGATTACCTTATGTTTACCGATGGCGACTGCATCCCTAGAAGTGACACGGTTGAAACACATAAACGCTTATCTAAAAAAGGTTTTTTCTGCTCTGCAGGTTACTTCAAGTTAACTTTACCTGTGAGCAAACTGATCACTGAAAATGATATTCAAACGGGTGATATTTTTAACTATCAATGGCTGATCAAAAAAGGTCAGCCCAAAAGTAGCAAAGCGTTAAAACTCACTGCGACGGGCATCAAACAGAAAGTGCTAAATGCTATCACGCCAACTAAAGCAACGTGGAATGGTGCCAATAGTTCTGCTTTTAAAGATGACATTTTATCCGTTAATGGTTTTGATGAGCGCATGGAGTATGGTGGGCTTGACCGCGAACTCGGCGAGCGCATGGAAAACAAAGGAATTAAAGGCATTCAGATTCGTTATAGTTCTATTTGTTTGCACCTTGACCATAAGCGCGGTTACGAA
>DQUJ01000229.1 GCA_015662325.1 Leucothrix mucor
TCGACTCCGCTCAGGGAGCTACTTCTGGGTAGTTCCCTGAGCGGAGTCGAAGGGTAGCGAATGAGGCACTTATGTGTATGCCAATACTTGTGGAACTATTTATAATTAGGCTGCTAATTAGAACAAGGAAAAACTATGACTGTTGATAATGATTCTACACTCAAAAAAGAAGCACTTGCATATCATCTTAAGCCCAAGCCGGGAAAGATTGCGACTGAGATAACCAAGCCAACAGAAACGCAGAAAGATCTGTCGTTAGCCTATACGCCAGGCGTAGCTGAACCCGTAAAAGAAATAGCAAAAGACCCTGAGAATGCCTATAAATATACAGCGAAAGGCAATCTTGTTGCGGTAATAACCGACGGCACGGCGGTATTAGGCTTGGGCAATGTCGGGGCATTAGCAGGCAAGCCTGTGATGGAAGGTAAAGGTGTTTTATTCAAGCGTTTTGCCGATATTGATGTGTTTGATATTGAAGTAGAAGCACCTTCGATAGAATCTTTTATTCAAACAGTCGAGAATATCGCGCCCACCTTTGGCGGTATTAATCTAGAAGATATTAAAGCCCCAGAATGTTTTGAAATTGAACGTATTTTAGAAGAAAAACTCGATATACCTGTGTTTCATGATGATCAACACGGAACTGCTATTATCATTGCGGCAGGTTTGTTAAATGCGCTAGAAATTAAAGGCAAGAAGCTCGAAGACGCAAAAATTGTTTGTCTGGGTGCAGGTGCCGCGGGTATTGCTTCTATGCAAGTGCTGACATCGTTAGGTGCTGATAAAACTAATTTGTTCATGCTCGACAGAGGTGGAGTGATCCATTCTGGGCGTGATGATCTTAATAAATATAAACAAGAGTGGGCGAATGAAACAGACCAGCGCACATTGTTAGATGCATGTACCAATGCCGATGTATTTATTGGCTTATCAGGCCCGAATCTAATGAGTGTAGAGGCGTTAAAAGCAATGGCACCAAACCCTATTGTGTTTGCGTTATCCAATCCAGACCCAGAGATTGATCCTGCCGTTGCGCGTGAAGCTAGACCCGATATAATTATGGCAACGGGGCGTAGTGACTACCCAAATCAAGTCAATAATGTATTAGGTTTTCCGTTTATATTCCGTGGCGCACTGGATGTTCGTGCGACTCACATCAATACAGAAATGAAAATGGCAGCAGTTAAAGCGCTGGCGGAAATTGCAAAAGAGCCTGTGCCAGATGTGGTGTTAAAAGCCTACAATAAAGACTCGATGGAATTTGGTCCTGAATATATTATCCCAACACCGTTAGACCCACGATTAGGTGAGAGAATACCAGTGGCAATTTCTAAAGCGGCAATCGAGAGTGGTGTAGCCTCTATTGATAAGATTTAGCTATTTTCTGGATGGCTCGTGGCTAATTAATTAGCGCGACGGCTTTATAAATAGGCAATAAGGCACACTAAAAATAGTTGCTGTGATTGGCGGTTTTTATGTTGAAGTAAGTCTGAACGACTTGTAGTAGAGATGCATAAAAAAACCCGCTTCTAATATTACGTGATAAAACTGATAGGAAGCATAACAATGTTATGAGCAGTTAAATAATCATGTAATACGAGTAGCGGGAAATGACTTGGTAGTCAATTTACAGTTTCGTATATTATGTTTTTCCTCTTTATTTGCAAGGGTATGAATTTCTACCTTTGTTTTACCAATAATTGATGCGGATGAATAGCTAGTTGTTTTAATTACTGGCATTGTAAAACGGTTATTAATTAGGATTTTTTGACTAAACCATAAAGCATCATTAGCAAGCCAAGGCTACCTGCAATCCAACTCAGTAAGGTGGTGGTATTGCTCATATTGAATAAAGTGCTATTAAGCATTACGCCACTAATAAGCAAGGTTGCACCACTAATAGTAATAACCGTTTTGCGATTGGCTGATTGCATTTCTTTACGTAACGCTTCGAGTTGTTGAGATTCTAACTGTAGATTAAATTGTCTATCGTGCATTTGACGAATCACATCGTTGATCATCACTGGCATATGCGGTAACTGTTCGATAAATTTAGGCAGGTTCTCTTTTGCGCCTTGAAATAAATGACGCATGCCGACTTGTTCATCCATCCAGCGTTGTAAGAAAGGCTTTGCCGTTGCCCAAAGGTCAAGGTCTGGGTATAGCTCGCGGCCCATACCTTCGATATTAAGTAGTGTTTTTTGTAGTAAAACCAATTGCGGTTGCACTTCCATATTAAAGCGACGTGCTGTTTGAAAGAGTCGTAATAATAACTTCCCGTAAGATATTTCCTTAATCGGTAATTGGAAAATAGGTTCACAAACGGTTCTGATCGCTGCTTCAAATTCATTCGCTTTGGTGTCTGCAGGAACCCAACCAGATTCAATATGCGCTTCTGCAACACGTTTGTAATCACGATTAAAAAAGGCATGTAGATTTTCAGCAAGATAGCGTTGATCAGTGGGGGTTAGTGTTCCCACAATACCAAAATCAACCGCGAGGTAGCGCGGGTCTTCGGGGTTATCTTCTGCCACAAAAATATTACCGGGGTGCATATCTGCATGGAAGAAATTGTGCGTGAATACTTGGGTGAAGAATATCTCAACACCGCGTTCACCCAGTACTTTCATGTTGGTGCCATTGGCTTTTAATCGCTTAATATCACCGATGGGAATACCATAAATGCGCTCCATCACCATCACGTCTTGTGCGCAATAATCCCAATACACTTCGGGCACATAAATATCCGAGAAGTTGCCATTTTTATCGACAGAATTTCGACGTAGCTGGCTGGCGTTGGCGGCTTCACGGGCAAGATCCAGCTCATCAATAATGGTTTTTTCGTATTCTTCAACCACTTCAACAGGGCGTAAACGTTTTCCAAAATCGCTGAAACGATGCACCATGCGTGCGATTAAATACATTAAATCAATATCATGGCGAATGGTTTTCTCTATGCCAGGGCGGACTACTTTTACGATTACATCTTCACCGGTTGGTAAAGTGGCGGTATGTACTTGCGCGATGGAAGCAGAGGCAAGGGGTGTTTCATCAAAGGATGAAAATAGTGTGCTGATGGGTTGATCCAGTGATGCCTCGATGATTTTGCGTGCTTCTATACCAGAAAAGGGTGGTACATCATCTTGTAGTTTTGCTAGTTCATTGGCAAGATCATCGGGTAATAAATCACGTCTTGTTGATAATATTTGCCCAAATTTTACAAAAACAGGCCCTAAGTCTTCCAGTGCTTCACGAATCCGCTCGGCACGGGGTGCACGTTCTTTTTTCTTCCAGTTCCACGGCGAGAGATGATAAATAAAACGCAGCGGGCGAAAAGCTGGAATCGCGTAAATAAGCTCATCCAGATTATGGCGAATAAGAATACGGTTAATAAAAAATAGGCGGTAAAGCTGAGAGAACAGGTTCATAATGAGATATTTGCGCAAGAGTATGGCGAGATAAAAAATAGCGCAATTTCCCTTGGTTTTCTTAAA
>DQUJ01000248.1 GCA_015662325.1 Leucothrix mucor
CGGCTCGGGCGCGATTGGTGGGTATGACGATTACTTAAAACTGAAAGAAAAAAACAGCAAAGGCTTAGCCTCGCGTTGGAAGTATTTAGGCTTATCTTTAGTTGGACTTGTTGCGGTGACTTATTTATATGTGGTGGCAAAAACACCGACCGAAACAACCTTGTATTTGCCTATTCTAAAAGAATGGTTTTGGGATATGGGTTGGGTATTTATCCCTTGGAGTTATCTGGTCATTGTCGGCACCAGTAACGCGGTGAACTTAACTGATGGTTTAGATGGTTTGGCAATTATGCCGACTATTTTAGTCGCGGCGGCATTGGGTGTGTTTGTGTTGGTAGCAGGTAATGTCAAATTTGCAGAATATCTTAGTATGCCTTATGTCGCGGGTGTCGGTGAGGTGTTGATTATTTGTGGCTCGATATTTGGTGCAGGTTTAGGTTTTCTTTGGTTTAACACCTATCCAGCACAAGTATTTATGGGTGATGTGGGTGCATTAGCACTAGGCGCGGGATTAGGGATTATCGCCGTCGTGGTTCGCCAAGAGTTAGTGTTATTCATTATGGGTGGAGTATTTGTAATGGAGGCTGTATCGGTCATATTACAAGTTGGGTCGTTCAAAATGAGAGGTAAACGCATCTTTAGAATGGCGCCGATACATCATCATTTTGAATTAAAAGGTTGGGCAGAACCCAAGGTTATTGTCCGTTTTTGGATTATTACCATTGTGTTGGTTTTGGTCGGTTTAGCAACATTAAAAGTACGTTAGTAAATAGGGCTTTGTAAAAGAAAATGAAGGCACAAGACTTACAACAAGCAAAAGAAACAGCCATCGTCGGTTTAGGGACGACTGGGTTGTCTGTTGCGCGCTTTTTGCAAGATAAAGACGTTGAGTTTAGTGTGGTAGATAGTCGTAAAACCCCACCTAATGCTGATGATTTAAAACGTGATTATAAAGATGTGCCTTATCATTTTGGTGATTTTGATACGGAACTGTTATCAACTGCGAAACAGTTAATTGTGAACCCTGGGGTTGCGGTTGCAACGCCAGAAATTCAACAAGCAGAACTTAACGGTGCGGCTGTGTTGGGTGATGTTGAGTTATTTGCACGTGAGATTGGTCAATCAAAACCGATTATCGCAATTACGGGTTCTAACGGTAAAACAACGGTTACGACTTTGCTGGATTTAATGGCGAAAGCATCTGATGTTAATGTAGCAACGGGGGGCAATATTGGCACTCCAGCGTTGGATTTGTTAACAGAAGTTGATGCTGAATTATTTGTATTAGAGCTTTCTAGTTATCAGCTTGAAACAACCACATCGTTGCAAACATTAACAGCTGTTGTGCTGAATGTTTCAGAAGATCATTTGGATCGTTACGATAATGATATTGAAAAATATGCGCAGTCAAAAGCGGGTATTTATAAGCAGTGTAAACATATTGTGTGTAATCGTGATGATGCGTATTCAATGCAATTTGCAACCGAAGCAACTGGCTATGAATCACTCACAACGTTTGGTTTAGATCAACCAAAAGATAACAATTATGGCGTTTTTATAAAGAAGGGTGTTGAGTGGCTCGTAAAAGGTGAAACACCTTTGATGCTTGCCAGCGATATAAAAATGCCAGGTAGACATAATTTATCCAATGCTTTGGCGGCGCTTGCACTTGGCGAAGCGGCAGGTTTGACATTATCTGCAATGATAAATGTATTAACAGAATACGCAGGAATGGAGCATCGCACCCAGTGGGTAAGAACGCTGGATGGGGTGAATTGGTATAACGACTCAAAGGGAACTAACGTAGGGGCTACGCTTGCCGCACTCTCTGGTTTGTCTGGTAAAACGGTATTAATTGCGGGTGGACAAGGCAAGGGAGCGGACTTTTTACCGCTACAAGACGTTATCCAAAAGAAGGCACGTGCCGTTATTTTAATGGGTGAAGATGCTCAAGAAATTGCACAATTTGTAGATGATTCAATTGAACTGATTTTTGTGGAAAACATGCAAGAAGCAGTTGAAAAAGCACAATATTTAGCGCAGAGCGATACGCACGATAATGTATTGTTATCACCCGCTTGCGCTAGTTTTGATATGTTCAGTAATTATGAGAAACGCGGTCAAGTATTCATGGATGCAGTAAATGAATTACAAACCCAAAAGGGGGCAAAGTCATGATTAATGCGCTAGTTGAAGATTTTCAACCTGAATGGCAACGTTATGTTGATCGTGGTTTGTTGATATGTACGGTTATTTTGATTGGTCTTGGACTGGTTGTAATGATGTCTGCATCCATTGCTGTTGCGGAAAAAAACTATGGTGATATTTATCATTTCTTTAATCGTCAATTAGTCTTTGTGTTTATTGGATTAGTTGTTTCCTATCTGGTTTATCACATTAAAACATCATTTTGGCAGGCCTTTGGAGCCAAACTATTACCGGTGGTATTGCTGTTATTGGTAGCCGTTTTAATCCCAGGGATAGGCAAAGAAGTAAATGGAAGCTACCGTTGGATTAGCCTTGGTCCAGTCTCTTTGCAAGTATCAGAAATGGCAAAACTGATTATGATTATGTATATGTCGGGCTATTTAGTACGCCACGGCAAAGAGCTTTCACATACAAACTTATGGAGACCTTTACTAATTCCATTAGTGGTATTAGGTGTGATGGATGCATTGTTAATGTTAGAGCCAGATTTTGGCTCAGTCGTGGTCATGACTGCAACAGGCATGGCGTTGTTATTTCTTGGTGGCGTGAAGTTATCTCGCCTCGCGCTATTAGGAGTTGTTGCAATAGGCGCGATGATTCCACTGGTTATGATGGGGTATCGTGGCGCACGTGTTACCGCATTTCTTGATCCTTGGGCGCATGCTTCGGGTAAAGCGTATCAAACGGTTCACGCTTTAATGGCTGTGGGTGATGGCGGTTGGTTCGGTGCTGGTTTAGGTGGAAGCGTGCAAAAGTTATTCTATCTACCAGAAGCACATAATGATTTTATTTTTGCGGTATTGGCAGAAGAGTTTGGTTTTGTCGGTATCGTTGTCATTCTGTTTTTATACGCTTGGCTGGTACAACGCGCTTTTGTGATTGGCTTTCGTGCTGATAGAGCAAAACTACATTACGCTGGATATTTGGCTTATGGCATTGGTTTCTGGATTGGTTTTCAGGTGTTGTTCCATATCGGCGTAAACCTTGCTTTATTACCACCAAAAGGATTGACCTTGCCGTTAATAAGTTATGGCGGAAGTAGTTTGTTAATCATCATGATGGCGCTGGCGTTATTAATGCGCGTGCATCGTGATACACAAATTGCATTGTTTGGTGTGAGTGATAAAGAAGCCAATCGCCAGAAGCGTAAACAGCAAAAACGTGGGGGATCTTATGCAAGATAAAAGCACTCACAATATTGCTAAGCGCCGACCTATCTTGATTACAGCAGGCGGCACAGGCGGTCATGTTTATCCTGGTCTTGCGGTTGCCAGAGCATTAGAAGCGCAGGATATTCCTGTGATGTGGATGGGAACACCGCATGGATTAGAAGCCAGAGTGATTCCAGCAGCGGGTATTGAAATGGCGTATCTGTCGGTGAATGGTTTGCGCGGTAAAAGCCTCATAACGTTACTTGCGGCGCCAGTTCAATTAGTCAAAGCGTTGTTTCAATCCATCGTTATTATGATCAAACATAAACCTGCTGCTGTATTAGGCATGGGTGGGTTTGTTGCAGGGCCGGGTGGTTTAATTGCCGCATTAATGGGCAAGCCTGTTGTGATTCATGAGCAAAATGCAATCCCCGGTTTAACCAATAAACTGCTCAGCAAAGTAAGCAAAAAAATTCTGGAAGGTTTCCCCGGAACATTTGCGGGCAAAAAGAATGTCGTCGGTATTGGTAATCCAGTACGTGAAGATATTGCAGGTTTAGAGCATCCAATCACGCGTTTAGGTGATCGTTGGGGACACGTTCATGTCTTAATATTTGGTGGCAGTTTAGGTGCGCAAGCATTGAATGAAGTGGTGCCAATGGCATTGGGTGAACTGCCGATTGATAAGCGCCCAGAAGTACGTCATCAGGCAGGTAAGAATAAAGATAAAAGTACCTCTGAGCTTTACGATAAAATGGGCGTTAAAGCAGAAATCACGCCATTTATTGAAGATATGGCAGAAGCGTATCAATGGGCAGATTTAGTGATTTGTCGTTCGGGTGCGCTCACCGTTGCAGAATTAGCGGCGGCAGGTTTGGCCTCTATTATGGTGCCTTACCCTCATGCAGTTGATGATCATCAAACAGCTAATGCAAAGTATCTAAGTGAGTCGGGCGCGGCAATTTTAATGCCTCAGCAAGAAATGACCCAAGAGTCTTTATCCGTTGTGTTAGAAGAACTGTGTAGTGATCGCAATAAATTAATTGAAATGAGTGTCACTGCGAGGTCATTAGCAAAACCACAAGCAACCGATGAAGTTGCGGCAATTTGTGCGGAATTAGCGGGCTATGATTATGATAAAGGCGACTTTAGTGCAGAACATCAGACAGGTGAGTTTGTTGTAGTGACTGAAGCTGACAGTAGTGAGTATGCATTAGATGATGAAGTTAAAGATGGGGGAAATACAGAATTGAACAATGTTGTAAATAAGGTCGTAAACAAGAACGCCAACAATATCGGAAAAAACGGAGCGGGTTATGAAGCAGCCTAATGATTTAGCACGTCGCCGTATTAAACAAATCCATTTTGTCGGTATTGGTGGTTCGGGCATGAGCGGTATTGCAGAAGTACTTGCCAATATTGGTTACGAAATTACGGGTTCTGATTTAGCGCAAAATGCGATGACAGAACGCCTAGCATCACTCGGTGCAAATATATTTAAAGGCCATGAAGCAAGTAATATTGAAGGCGCAAACGTAGTCGTCACTTCAACTGCAGTAAGCTCTGATAACCCCGAAGTGATTGCCGCAAAAGCACAGAATATTCCGGTTGTGCCACGTGCCGAAATGCTGGCAGAAATTATGCGTTTTAGTAACGGCATCGCAGTTGCAGGTACGCACGGTAAAACAACCACAACCAGTTTAGTCACCAGTTTATTAGCAGAAGGTGGGCTTGATCCTACCTTCGTAATTGGTGGACGTTTAAACAGTACCGCAAGTAATTCACGTTTAGGCACGGGCGAATACCTTGTTGCAGAAGCGGATGAAAGTGATGCGTCATTCTTATTATTACAGCCGATGATTTCGGTAGTAACCAATATAGATGCGGATCACCTGTCAACTTACAATAATGACTTTGAAGCACTAAAAGCCACCTTTGTCGAGTTTTTACATCACCTACCTTTTTACGGTTTAGCCGTGCTGTGTGTCGATGATGAAGATGTCTGCGATATATTGCCACAGGTCACTCGAACCATTGTGACTTACGGAATACATTTTGATGCGGATATTCGCGCCAAAAATGTACGTTACGATGGTACTCAAAGTTTCTTTACTGTAGAGCGTAATGGTTACTCATCATTAGAGGTCACCTTAAATATGCCGGGTGAACATAATATTCAAAATGCGTTAGCGGCCGTTGCGATTGCGACAGAGCTAGGTGTGAGTGATGAACATATTTTAAGCGGTTTGGATAAGTTCCAAGGTGTGGCGCGTCGTTTCCAATGTTATGGCGAATTACAAACGCATCAAGGTTCTGTGATGTTAGTGGATGATTACGGTCATCACCCCACAGAAATGGAAGCGACGATGAAAGCGGTACGAAGCGCATGGTCAGATCGTCGCATGGTGGTGTTATTTCAACCGCATCGTTACACACGAACGCGTGATTTGTTTGAAGATTTTACACAAGTATTATCAGAGCCTGATGTGTTGGTGTTGATGGATGTTTATGCCGCAACTGAAGAGCCGATTGCAGGTGCAGATGGTCGTTCATTGGCACGTGCGATTCGCAACCGTGGCAATGTTGATCCGCTATTTGTATCGAATCAAGACGATATTGTTGAAGTATTGCAAAACCAATTACAAGACGGCGATGTGTTATTAACACTCGGAGCGGGTAGTGTGGGCGCGATTTCTGCGGCCTTACCTGCGCAATTATCACGAGGCACAATGATCTAATGAATCAGGGCGCTAATACACTAAATAACGATACACCAAACACAGCTTCATTCGGCAAAGTCGCTGTGCTGATGGGGGGCTGGGCGGCAGAGCGCGATGTGTCGTTAAAAAGTGGCGAAGCAGTTTTGCAAGGCTTGTTAGAACAAGGTGTTAATGCTCATAAGGTAGATGCTGATCGTGATGTGTTAGATGTATTAAGAGCAGAAAAATTTGATCGAGTATTTAATATTTTACACGGTCGCGGTGGTGAAGATGGTGAATTACAAGGCGCATTAGAAGTATTACAAATTCCGTATACAGGTTGTGGTGTTATGGCATCGGCGATCAGTATGGATAAGTTGATGACCAAGCGTATTTGGACGGGTTCGGGTATGCCAACCCCCGCGTTTGAAATTTTAACGCCTGATTCAGATTTTGCAAAAGTGGTCGAAAAACTAGGTTTACCCATAATGGTAAAACCTGCCCAAGAAGGTTCGAGCATTGGCATGAGTAAAGTCAGTGAGGCGCATCAATTAAAAGCGGCATATAAAGAAGCGGCAAAACACGATGATGTGGTGTTTGCAGAACAATGGATAATGGGCAACGAATTTACAGTGGCAATATTGGGGGATGATGTATTGCCGCCGATTCGCCTTGAAACACAAGCCGATTTTTATGATTTTGATGCGAAATACACATCCAACGATACGCAGTATCACTGTCCTTGTGGGTTAGATGATGAGGCAATCAATGCTTTGAAAACCTTATCAAAAGCGGCATTCGATATTATTGGCGGCAGAGGTTGGGGGCGTGTAGATGTGATGCAAGATAGCAATGGCACTTTTTGGTTGATAGAAGTAAACACCGTGCCAGGTATGACGGATCATTCACTTGTACCAATGGCTGCTAAACAACAGGGTTTGAGTTTTTCGGCTTTAACGGTAGAGATTTTAAAGACGAGCCAAACAGCGAGCGTGGGATAAATTATGGTACAGCAAACACAACAACAGCGCAGTAAAGCTCGACAGAAAGCAAGAAAGACACAAGGCAATCGTGCGCAAGCAGTACGCCGTAACCCAGTAAAAAAGAGCCGTAGTTTTTCTGGTTTACAGTTTGGTTTTCCATGGAAAGCATTGTGGCTAAGTTTGTTTATTGGTTTGCCTATCGCTTTAATTGCGGGCGGTAAACATTGGATGAAAGACCCGCAACACCTCACCATAAAATCAGTAGAAGTAACGGGTGATTTGAAAATTTTAAATAAAAAGCGTTTACAGCCAGTAATTGAAGCATTTGTTAAAACTAATTTACATCTTCTCGACACTAAAGGTTTAGAGATGGCAGTTGAAGAAAACGAATGGGTTAGTTCGGCTTCTTTAACTAAGGTGTGGCCTGAAAAGTTAATTGTAAAGATACATGAACATAAGCCTGTCGCATTCTGGGGAAAGAACGCGATGCTAAGCCAGCAAGGTGACATCATCAATGCCGTCTTACCAGAGAAAAAAGGTTTACTACCCCTATTGTACAGCCCAGAAAAAAAGGGCAGAAACATGGCGGCAGACTTTTTAAAGATTCGTGATTTGATGAAAGACTTTCCTGTAAAGCTGGTTGAGTTTAAAGAAGATGCGAGAGGTTCGTGGAAGATCAAATTAGAAAATGGATTGATCGTAAAGATTGGTCGTCACGAGCATGAAAAAAGAATGAAGCGATTTATGGTCGGCTACAGAGAAAAGCTAGTGAGTGTGGTGAATAAAATTCATACGGTGGATTTGCGTTATACCAATGGATTTGCAGTTAAATGGAAAAAAGGGCGGTCTGGTTAGAAACTTATTTCAGTGAGTTTCAACGGGGCTAAAGTTAAAAATTTAAAGTTAGTAAGATAAAAAAGATCAAGGAAAGGGTTAATTATTATGGGTAAACCAATAAAAGAGTTAACAATGTCGGTGAGTGAAGAAGGGCATATGGTCGTTGCCTTAGATATAGGCACATCAAAAATTGTTGCTTTAATCGGGGAAGTGGGAAAATCGGGGCAGATGGAAATCATCGGCATCGGAACATGTCCATCACGTGGAATGAAAAAAGGCGTGGTAGTCAATATAGATTCTACTATCGAGTCGATTCAACGTGCAGTTGAAGAAGCGGAGTTAATGGCAGGTGTGAATATTAATTCCGCCTACGCAGGTATTGCGGGTAGCCATATTCAAAGCTTAAATTCTCACGGTATTGTCGCGATTAAAGATAAAGAAGTCACCGAAAGTGATTTAGAACGCGTCATGGATGCGGCTCGTGCGGTAGCAATACCAGCAGATCAACGCATTTTGCACGTGTTACCCCAAGATTATGTGATTGATCAGCAAGAAGGTATTCGTGAGCCCATCGGTATGTCGGGAGTTCGTCTAGAAGCACGTGTACATTTAGTTACGGGCGCACAGAGTGCGGCTCAAAATATTATCAAATGTGTGGATCGTTGTGGGCTGGATGTTGAAGATATTATTCTTGAACAAGTTGCATCAAGTTATGCGGTTCTTGAAGAAGATGAAAAAGAACTGGGCGTTTGTATGGTCGATATTGGTGGTGGCACCAGTGATATTGCGATCTACCTCAACGGCGCGATTCAACATACGGCAGTGATTCCAATAGCGGGCGATCAAGTCACAAATGATATTGCAGTTGCCGTGCGCACATCAATGGATTTTGCAGAAGATTTAAAAATTAATCACGGTTGTACTTTGCGCCAGTTGGTTACAGAAGATGAAGTCATCGAAGTGCCAGGAATTGGCGAGCGTGAATCTCGCGGGCTTTCAACGCAAACCTTAGCATCGGTGATTGAGCCTCGTTACGAAGAGTTATTCTCATTGATACAGGCAGAGCTTAGACGCAGTGGTTTTGAAGAGCGTATTGCCGCAGGTATCGTTTTAACAGGTGGTTCATCAAAAATTAAAGGCGCGGTGGAATTAGCAGAAGAGATATTCCACATGCCAGTACGTATTGGTTCACCAACAGGTGTTGGTGGATTAAGTGGTGAGGTTGCAAATCCTATTCATGCAACAGGCGTTGGCTTGTTGTTGTTTGGAGCGGCACAAACTGCTCACACGGGTGGATCAACATTTTCACGGGTTACAGAAGATAATTTATGGGAAAGAATGAAAAGCTGGTTTGGTAATAATTTGTAACAAGTATTTTTGTTAAGTTGAGGAATTATCGTCATACCCGCGTAGGCGGATACCTAAGAGTAGGCGGGTACCCAAGAGTAGGTATAAAGTGCTTTTTATTGAGATGGACTCCCGCCTTCGCGGGAATGACGGGTACTTATCAGAGAAATCTCAATAAATTTTAAGTAGTTTAAGAGGTAAATTTAGTAGTTAGGAAGCATTCACAAAAAGTGTTTTAGAAGGAAGCATTGTTTGTTTTTTAATTTTTTTTTCAACCTGAAGTCGTGATCCAAGTTTTGGAGTCAGAGATTAAGGTTTAATCACATCGAAATTAGTAATATTAAAAGGAGTTTAAGGGCTATGTTTGAATTAATGGATACAGAAGTAACAAACGCAACTATTAAAGTAATCGGAGTAGGTGGCGGTGGCGGAAACGCAGTACAAAATATGGTTGATGCTGGTATTGAAGGCGTTGAGTTTATTTGTGCAAATACCGATGCTCAGGCATTAGATGGTTCTGGGGTTAAGAACTTGCTACAACTCGGTAATAGCTTAACAAAAGGCTTGGGCGCAGGCGCAAACCCAGAAGTAGGGCGCGAATCAGCACTTGAAGATCGTGAGCACATCAAAGAAATGATAGGTACAACCGATATGCTCTTCATCACCGCAGGTATGGGGGGCGGAACAGGTACAGGTGCCGCGCCAGTGGTTGCAGAAATGGCAAAAGAAATGGGAATTTTAACCGTTGCAGTGGTTACAAAACCATTCCCATTCGAAGGTCCAAAGCGTATGAAAGCAGCGGAAGACGGGATTGCAGAATTATCTAAATATGTTGATTCAATAATCACCATTCCAAACGAAAAGTTATTAACATCACTGGGTAAAAACACAACATTACTCGACGCGTTTAAAGCAGCGAACGATGTACTATTAGGTGCAGTGCAAGGTATTGCAGAACTCATTACTCGCCCTGGTTTGATCAACGTGGATTTCGCAGACGTACGCACAGTCATGAGCGAAATGGGCATGTCAATGATGGGTACAGGTGTTGCCAGTGGTGATGAACGTGCTACTAAAGCAGCAAAAGCGGCAATTTCAAGCCCATTACTTGATGATATTAATCTAAAAGGCGCAAAAGGTATTTTAGTTAATATGACAGCAGGTTTAGACATGGGAATCAACGAGTTTGAAGAGGTGGGTGCCGCTATTCGTGAATTTGCACATGAAGAAGCAACGGTCGTTGTTGGTACGGTTATCGATCCAGAAATGAGCGATGAAATTCGTGTTACCTTAGTAGCTACAGGATTAAGTAAAGAAGGTGCACCAGAGCTTAAAGCAGTTCCAGAGCCAACAGCAAATGATCGCTTACGTCCAGTAGAACTAGAGCAGCCAAGAGTAGCGGCAGGTGGTGGTTATACAGCACCAGCTTATGATTCGCAGCATTCTCAACAACAAGCGACGGGTACGGGCGGAAGTTACTTAGATATTCCTGCTTTCCTAAGAAACCAAGCGGATTAAAAAATTACCACTATAAATTGTCTTTTTACTCAATTTCGGCGTTGGATGCTTTTTTGCGATCCTCATGTATTTGCATATACATTCAGTTTTCAAAAAGCATCCGCCTTGA
>DQUJ01000265.1 GCA_015662325.1 Leucothrix mucor
TATTGTGCCTGCTAAAAAGCCAGCACCCGATATTTACACTTGGGCGATGGAGCAAATGAATATTAAACCTGATGCATGTTTAGCGTTTGAAGATTCATTAAACGGTATTAAGTCATCATTAGCCGCTGACTTAAAAACCTTAATCACAGTTAACGGTTATACCAAAGACGATGATTTTAGTGGTGCAGCATTGGTGTTAGATCAATACGGTGAGCCAGATTCGCCATTCACAGTGTTGGAAGGTGATGCAGGTGATTTCACGCACGTTAATCTCGCTATGCTTTACGATCTGCATGGAAAAAACTGATTCGGTTTTTAATTCCCGTTCGATTGTTTCTTCTCAGTCTGGCCTTCATGAAAATTTAGAAAAGACGGTTAAGAAACATTTGGATCATCCTTATAAAAAACCGATTGCGCAACATACCCAAGATGCGTTTGATCAAATCAAACAAAAAGTAGAGAGTAGCCTTGCGCAAAACGTGCCACTTATTTTTGATTCCTGTTGCGGTACGGCGCTTAGTACGAAAATACTGGCAACTGAAAACCCAAATGCTTTAGTGTTAGGGATTGACCGTTCTTCTTTTCGATTGAGTAAGGAATACAATGAAGCCTTGCCGGATAACGCCGTATTGATTCAGGCGGATTGTGCGGATTTTTGGGTTTTGGCAAAAAATGCAGGTTGGAAATTAAAAAAGCACACGATTTTTTATCCAAACCCCTATCCTAAAACCAAACATTTAAAACGTCGCTGGCATGCACATCCTGTTTTCCCCACGTTATTGGCATTAGGTGGCGAGCTAGAGTTACGCACTAATTGGAAGATTTATGCCGATGAGTTTTGTGCAGCACTGAATTTTGCAGATCAAGTCTGTGATGGCGTAAACAATATCAGCCCAGACCAAGTAATGACTTTATTTGAAAAAAAGTACCACGAAAGTGGGCAGGAACTCTATCAATGCAGAACCCTAATCCTCAGATAGAAAACCGAATATAGCACAAGCCTTTGACTTTACAGCACGTCCAAAAAATGCCCGCTTAACCTAAGGGTGAAGCTAAGATATTTTTGAATATCCTTTGAAACCAAATACTTGCATTTTATTTCGCCTTTCTATCTAAGGTTTGGGGTAATAGTCATACAATTGTAGGCTATACTCAGTGAAAACTACGTCTATCTCATGTCTATCAAGGAGTTATTATGCGCGCTATCCAAAAATCTATTGTATCAATATCATTATTCTTTTCCTTATTTTTCATATCAATTCCCGCTCATGCACTTGATGCGTTTTCACCTACGTTAAATGCAGGAGGCAAACAATTAGTATTGAATGGCAAAGGTCAGAGAACAAAGTTTGTTCTCACGCTTTATAACGCAGGGCTTTATTTAGAAAAAAAGAATAAAGATGCCAATAGCGTTATGAATGCCAATCAAACGATGGCACTAAAATTACAAATTGTATCTGGGTTTATTAGCTCAGAAAAAATGACGCATGCAACCAAGCAAGGTTTCGCTAATGCAACAGGTGGTAAAACAGCACCGATTCAAGCACAAATAAATCAGTTTTTAGGTGCATTTAAAACGCCGATTAAGAAAGGTGATATTTTTGAGTTTACTTATACGCCAACGGGTGGCACTAAAGTCGTTAAAAACCGTAAAGGCATTACCGTGATTAAAGGCTTGCCATTTAAGAAAGCGTTGTTTGGTATTTGGTTATCGAATCGCCCCGCTCAAACTAGCTTAAGAAACCAGCTGTTAGGTAAGTAGGTTCTCTAATAAATGAAAATAAATATCTTCCAACGTATCTAGCTCATCAACGCCCACGCATTCATTCACTTGGTGAATCGTGGCGTTGGTTGGGCCTAGTTCTAACACTTGCGCACCAGTAGGTGCGATAAAGCGACCATCCGAAGTGCCACCGCTGGTAGATAGTTCGGTATCATTTCCTGTTACCGTTTTAATGGCGGCTACTGCAGATTCAACCAGACTGCCTTCTGCTGTTAGAAACGGCATTCCCGACAACGCCCAGTTAATATCATAATTTAATTCATGCTTTTTTAGCATTGCTTCAACACGTTCTTGAATCTCTTCAGGCGTGATCTCGGTAGAAAAACGAAAGTTAAACACCATATCCAACGCACCAGGAATCACATTGGTTGCACCCGTACCAGAATTTAAATTAGACACTTGAAAGGTCGTAGGCGGGAAGAAGTCATTACCCGCATCCCACTGCATTTTCGTTAATTCTGCCAACATGGGCGCCGTTAAGTGGATAGGATTATCCGCAAGATGCGGGTAGGCAACATGACCTTGCTTGCCGATGATTTTAAGCGTGCAACCTAATGATCCGCGTCGCCCGTTTTTAATTACATCGCCAACCCTGTTAGTCGATGAAGGCTCGCCCACTAAACACCAATCAATTTTTTCATTGCGCGCTTCCAATGTTTCGATGACTTTAACCGTGCCATTATGCGCGGGGCCTTCTTCATCACTGGTAATCAAATAAGCAATCGAACCCTTATGATCAGGGTGTTTTTGTAAGAAGCGTTCGCAAGCCACTGTAAATGCCGCAACGCTGCCTTTCATGTCCGCGGTACCACGACCATATAATTTGCCATCGCGTATCGTCGCGGTAAACGGATCGCTATCCCAGTTTTCAACAGGGCCCGTTGGCACAACATCGGTATGACCTGCAAAGCAGAATAGGGGCGCTTCTGTGCCTTTGCGTAGCCAAATATTATCGACTTTATCGTCGCCCTTTCCAAAAGGCATCTTTTCAGTTTTAAAACCAATCGGCTCTAAATGATCAATTAATAATTGCTGGCAACCTTTATCATCTGGAGTGACAGAGGCACGGGAAATAAGATCAGCCGTTAATTTAAGAGTGGCTGACTGGTTAACGTTTTCTGGCATGGTGGGTTTCTTTATTATTAATTTAAGAGAAGCTCATTATAGTTTTTTTCCGAGAAACCTACGACGACTTTATCCGACATTTCCAAAACAGGTCGTTTAATAATCGTAGGTTGATCCTCTGCAATAACGAGCGCCAGTGTTTCATCCATATTTTCTTTGGATTCATCGGGTAAATTGCGCCACGTGGTACTGCGTTTATTAATGACCTTCTCCCAGCCGAGTTCTTTCATCCATGCACGCAGTTGAACGGGGTTTAAGCCATCTTCTCTAAAGTCATGGAATTGGTAGTCGATAGTGTTAGAGTCTAAAAACTTGCGCGCTTTTTTGATGGTGTCGCAGTTTTTTATGCCGTACATAATGATCATTTTTCTAAATCCTTGTGAATTTCTCAAGCAAAGGCTGGTGATTGCCTTTATCTGCTTCTCTAAGTGCTTTAATATAAGATTTTCTATGCGCATTATCGCTCAGAAGTGAAGAATTTCTCCGGTTAATTTCCTGTTCTCCTAATGTTTTAAGAAGCGCATCCGTTGCTATACGAGCATGTCACCCGCTAGCTCTAGTATCGCCTTATCAGGCGAGCTAGTGCTTAGTTTTTCGTGGACGTCTTTTAGAAGAACCTCTTCAACGCCCGATATTTCGGCGCTTTACTATCAGGCTCATTCAAATACTCCTTCACCCCCCAGCACCCATAAAACTGACAGGTTCTAGGTGCAGAAAACGCCACAAACAAAGAGCCACCTGTAATCTTATTCCAGTTTTGTAA
>DQUJ01000002.1 GCA_015662325.1 Leucothrix mucor
ACCGAGTTTAGGACATAGTTCTTCGCCCACTGCTTTTACGGTATCAAACAGAGCCGCATCTTCGCCTTCGTAGCCTGCCGCCGCCATCCAGTTTGCAGAAAGGAAAATATCGGATATTTTGCCGATTTTAGCGGCGGCGATATTGGTAATCGCCTCACCAATTGCCATGCGACCTGAAGCCGCAGGGTTAACTAAAGCAATGGGTGTTCGCTCGCCCAATGCCATCGCTTCACCATGATAACCAACATAATCAGCACAGGTAACAGCGACATCAGCAACAGGAATTTGCCAAGGGCCCACCATTTGATCTCGATTCACCATGCCCGTGATTGAGCGATCACCAATGTTAATTAAGAACGCTTTTGATGCAACCGTAGGCAAACGTAACACGCGTTCAATCGCTTCATCGAGTTGAATATCGTCGAGTTCTAATTCGGGTTTATGGAATGTTTTGTGATGCACATCGCGGAGCATTTTAGGTGGCTTGCCCAATAACATATCCATCGACATATCAACGGGGCTGTTATTAAACTCAGCGTCACTCACTAATAAGTGTGGCTCTTCGGTCGCTTCGCCAACCACCGCATAAATAGCGCGTTCACGTTCACACAAGGCTTTAAATGTATCCAGACGTTTTTCATCAATCGCCAATACATAACGCTCTTGCGCCTCGTTACACCAAATTTCCATCGGTGACATGCCCGGTTCTGCATTGGGAACGGTGCGAAGTTCAAACTTGCCACCACGACCTGCATCGTTAACGATTTCAGGAATTGCGTTGGAAATGCCACCTGCGCCCACATCGTGAATCCACAGAATAGGATTGTCATCACCCATCGCCACACAGCGGTCAATCACCTCTTGCGCGCGTCGTTCCATTTCGGGGTTGCCACGTTGTACCGATGCAAAATCCAAACTCTCAGCAGACGTACCACTTGCCATAGAAGATGCCGCGCCACCGCCCAAACCAATCAACATCGCGGGACCACCCAATACAATAATCGGTGTGCCAACGGGTAGCTCGTTCATATCAATATGATTAGCGCGAATATTACCTAAACCACCCGCCAACATAATCGGTTTGTGATAACCGCGTAGCTCTTTATTCTGTTGCCCCGCCTCGGATGCGCCCGGTACTTCGGCTTCAAATGTTCTGAAATAACCCGTAATACAGGGGCGACCAAATTCGTTATTAAACGCCGCCGCACCGATTGGTCCTTCGAGCATAATATCCAAGGCGCTGTCTATGCGCGTTGGTTTGCCATGGTCTTTTTCCCAAGGCATTTCGTAACCGGGGATTTTTAAATTTGAAACCGAAAAACCACACAAACCTGCTTTGGGTTTAGAGCCATTTCCCGTTGCGCCTTCGTCACGAATTTCACCGCCTGATCCCGTTGCCGCACCCGGAAAAGGGGAAATTGCAGTTGGGTGGTTATGTGTTTCAACCTTCATCAGCATGTGAATTGGCTCTTCCGAATAGCCGTATTCATGGTTGCTAGAACTTGGGAAAAAGCGGGTTGCTTGGCTTCCTTCAACCACAGACGCATTATCGTGATACGCCGATAACACACCCTCGGGTGATTCTTTAAAGGTATTTTTAATCATTGCAAACAAGCTTTTATCTTGTTTCTCGCCATCTATAACCCAATCAGCATTAAATATTTTATGACGACAATGTTCCGAGTTCGCCTGTGCAAACATCATCAATTCAACATCGGTTGGGTTACGTTTTAAGCGTGCGTAATTTTTTGCAAGATAATCAATTTCATCATTTGATAACGCCAAGCCTAAATCAATATTGGCTTTTTTCAAGGCGGCAACGGCTATAGGATGATTTTCGGCATTACTATCATCATCAAACTCTAGATTGATCGTCTGTAAAGGCGCAGGTTTGGCATCGCTGAATAATACCTTGGCTTCGCTACCATCATCCATCACCGTTTCGATCATACGATCGTGGATGTGACTACGCACAAATAAACATTGATCATCGGTTAAGGAATGCGAGTCGCCCCTAAACTCAACATAGTAAGCAATACCCCGTTCGACGCGTTCTATCGATGTTAAACCACAGTTATGAATAATATCAGTCGCTTTTGTTGACCAAGGCGAAATCGTGCCAAGGCGGGGTGTTACTAAAAACAATTTACCCAGTGGCTCATGCGTGTCTTCTTGGTCAACACCCGAATCGCTGTAATGCAGTATATCTTCTAGCTTGCTTGTTTCTTCTGTTGTTAATTCTTGAGAGGTGTTTACAAAATGCCAATAGCGCGCATGAATATCGCTAAGGTCAGGGATCGACTTTTGTAAGGTTTTAAGTAATTTGTTTTTGTTAAAATCAGAAAATGCGCGACTGCCAGTAAGAATTAACATATTTCAAAATATCTTCGGTGGGGGATGATGCTGTATATAATAGAGCATCTTGCATTTTCATTGAATGATATTTATCGTTTATTTTTACTTATCTCTATCCAGCGATTTTTCGCAGGATTAATAATTTTATCTGAGAGCTTTATCTGTGAGTTTTCACGAGAGTATGGCAAGACCATCATATCTCTCGTGTAAAAGTCTTTTATATATCTAATAATTTATAAAGCTTCATGGTTGTTTTTCCCGCTTTTCTAATAGGCAACATGACAAATAATTTATTTTCTATAATAACGAGACCTTCAGGTTCGATCGTTTTGTAACTTTTCGCATTCTGCAAAGTAAAAGAAAAAGATGTAATAAGCTCACCATTGGTGGCATCCAACACATACAGTTTCTTTATATTATCTGCGGTTTGTGATCCCCAATCACCTCTAGCGATATAAATGATATTATCTTTCATCGCGATACCCTGATTATAATTGCCATTCGGGCGACCATCGCTTAAATCAAGATCAAATCGTTTTTCAATTGAAAACGTCTCTTTATCAATCACTTGAATATCTAAGACCTTCCGACTCGTATAGCTAACGAGCGCAAATTTATCCTGCTCTACGTTTAGGCTGGGTGTAGAAGCGCCTCGGTTATTAATTGGGATGTCTCTATTATGAGCAATAGTTAATTCAGCTCCATTGTTACTTGTCGCGTTAAAATCAATATTGCTTGTATCCATTATAAAACGGGCAATACCTTTACCATTCTCTCTTCTGGTATACACATAGTATTGATTATCTGCAATTTTTTCTAAACTCAAATCCTGACCATGTGAGGCATAATCTAAGCGTTTATTTGCGACAGATTTTCCGTTAGGGGCAAGTAAGTTAAACAAAATATAGGTATCTTCATTTTTACCTGTTGCAGGGTTCTTTGTCTTGATATTTTGGGTCATCAAATAAAAGCCATTGTCTAATACGGTAATGGCTTGAACCCACATATTATAATGACTATCAAGAGTATTACGCGGTAAAAACTCAGTGTTGTTTTTACTTTTAAACAAGCGAGTTTCATTCAAGTCATCATGCGTTATAACAAGGAGGTCTTTAGGGTTTTGGGAAGTATCAATATTGAAGGTAGCACCTTCACTCCAATCGCTCCACGCGTTATTGGTAAAATCCCTTATCCACCATGTTTTAATGTCACCGTTGTTAAATAAAGCCTGTGATGGCGTAGGTGTGTAGGAACATTGATGATTAGTATTGCACTGGATCTGATTCGACGAGAAACTAAATGATGCCCATTCAGTACCCGCATCATCTTCATAACCAATCTGGTATTGAGTGGCAGAATTATCACGCATCGACCAAGTAAATGTTGGGGTGAGTTCAGTGGTAGCAGTTTCTGGCGCAGGTGAAATAGGCTGTGTAGTTGTTTGAGGTGTTACCGTATTAGCATATTTAAAAACATGAGTGTCTGACCACTGCGTTACTGTCCCAGGAATAAACGGTTTTACCCACCATGCCTTTTCGTCATTTTGTTCAAAAGTCACATCGTTAGGAGTGTATGAACAATGGGTATCAGCTTCTTGGTCACAATGTGCTGCTGTCGCTGTTAACGTATATTCATACCAACGTGTACTGGTGTCAGCATCTTCATGGCCGAGTAAATACTCGGTTGCACCGCGTGTTTTAGGCCAAGTAAATGTTGGATTGGTGTTGCTAATAAGGCCCGTGGGTTTGTAATGAGTGGAAGTGGCAATCCTTTCTCTTACAAAAGTGGGGTGGTTAGTACTACTGACAATAGAGCTATTCGGTTTTTTATCCCCAGCACAAGCTGTTAAAGATAAGGCAATAATTAGGGATAAAAATAGAACGGGTTTCTGTGTAAACACTAAGTCTTTCATGATGATATTTATATTTGTTATTAATTAAAATACGATACTAATGCTTCTTATATTGGAAAGAAAATGATTTAGTGATTAATGGTTTATTTAATACTGATTAATAAGAAGAATAATGATCTGAAAATAATTTGGCTTATTGAAAATATGGTTAGTGACCCCATTATTAAATAAAGCCAATTTGATACAGAAAGAGTAACCAATTATCAGTTTCTTCTTAGCATTGCTGACAGGAACTATTTAACAGGTTAAAATGTTTCAAGTTTTACAAATAGGGTGTTTATAAGTACACCTATCATCATTAGAAAGCTTAGGCTTTTGTGAAACACTAGCTTTACTCGCTAGTATAAAATGAGTAACTTGGGGGCGATCTGGATTCGACGTGGATTGCGAAACCTTAGGAGCATGTAGTGCGTTTAGTGAGCACTTAAACACTATCTAAAAAACTTTAGTTGCCAATGATGACAACTACGCTCTAGCTGCTTAATAAGCAT
>DQUJ01000183.1 GCA_015662325.1 Leucothrix mucor
GAAGTGTTTTTTTACTATATTAAACACGCCCAAATCTTGCACGATAATGCCATCAATTCGAGTATTC
The DNA here is from genome assembly GCA_015662325.1 of Leucothrix mucor. The sequence continues at coordinate 68 of DQUJ01000183.1, forward strand.
ACTAAACGGCTTAAAAGCTTAAACAAGGTCGGCAGTTCTTGTTCTAAAATAACCACGTTAATGGTTAAAAACACTTCACAATCATGCGCATGAGCCAAGCGCAAAATACCGGTTAAATCATCAAAGCTAATATTTTTCGCACGGTTACGCGCATTAAAATTATCTAAACCACAATAGACCGCATTCGCGCCTGCGACAATCGCGCCTTTGATTGCTTCTACATCACCACCAGGGGCGAGTAATTCTATTTTGTGGTTGTTTTTCATGGCTAGTTCTTTCATTTACAAACAATGTGCATTGAGCTTATCTACTATAATTATGATCTTGTGATTAATCTATATCCAATTAAAAAACTATGACTATAAAACAAGCTACAAATAAGGAAATTCAAGCATTTATAAGCCAAAATAAAGCGTGGGAACTTGAGCAAAACAAACTCCATCGAGAATACATGTTTAAAAACTTTATAGAAGCATTCGGTTTTATGACGCAAATCGCGTTGATTGCTGAAAAAAGCAATCATCATCCCGAATGGTTTAATGTCTACAATAAGGTTGTAATTGATTTAACCACTCACGAAGCGGGCGGCATAACGGAACGTGATTTTTCTTTGGCAAAGCAGATGGATGAATATTTTACTTAATATTATTCATTAATACCTGTAACAACGGGTATTGTTTGACTGGTTCTTCCCCCTGTTGAAGTACGATGAGTATGGACTGGTAAGCCCACATGAGAATGAATCAGCGCATCTATAATCTTATTATTAATCATATTGCTATGCTCTAAAGGATTTGATGTTAAACCCGCTGTACAATGTTTCGGTGGCGGTGTTGATTATTCACTTATTACGTTCTTAGATAAAACCGCACCTATTTGTGTCGCTTGAGCAGCTTGCGTCTTAATTCCTGAGCTCAAAACCCCTTCGCTCGCCACAAGACTCACATCCTCCTTTGCACGTGTAATTCCCGTATAAATGAGCTGCCTTGTCAACAAAGGCATAACCTCATGCGGGAGTATTAACGCCACTTGGTTAAATTCGGAACCTTGGCTTTTATGAATCGTCATTGCCCATGTAGTTTCATGGGCAGGTAGCCTTACGGGAGCCAAGCTTTTGAAACCCTTCCCATCCTCATCAGGAAAATAAACATTGAGCTGATCATTTATAAGCAACGTGATTCCAGTATCACCATTGAACAGGCCTTTACTGTAGCTATTTTGGGTGATCATCACAGGGCGACCGTGATACCACGATTGCTTATGATTATTTTGTCGATTTTGCAAAGAACGTATCTGTAAAAAACCTTGTTTAGCTAACTCGGTTTCAATACGACTGCTCATTATGGTACTACCATTTAACCCACGGCGCAGGGCACAAAGAACTCTGTATTGATTAAACGCTTCGAATATTTCTGCAATACTTGCATCTGGATTTTTCAGTGCTTTAAAGTAGTTTTCCCACGGTGCGATTAACGCATTCGGGATTTTCATCCCCGAGAGAATATCGGGCGAAACGAGATGGCAATCTGTCTGGTTTTCATCTTTTAATATTGCTAAGGTCTTTTGATCATCACCTTGATTGGTGGCGATGGCTAACTGCCCTATTCCGCTGTCTTTTGTGAAACGCCAGTTTTTCTGTAGGGTGACGATGTTGCTTGTGTTTATTTCACCCTCACTCGTTTCTAACTTCTCCCCCCTCCCTACTAGTGCGGAGAGGGGATTTGATAAACCATTGCATATATCTGCAAATACCGAACCCGTTTCTACCGATGAAAGCTGATTTTTATCACCAATTAAAATGAGCTTGGCATTCGCAGAAACGGCATCTAACAGTTTAGACATCATCGCAATATCTATCATCGAGGCTTCATCGACTAACACCACATCGGCAGATAATGGGTTTTGTTGATTATGTTTGAACTGCACAGAGTTGGGTTTATAGCCTAATAATTTATGTAAAGTGCTGGCGTGATTAGGTAACTGTTCGATAATGTCTGCTGATAAATTCAATTTACTTTGCGCATCGCGGATTGAATCCAACATACGAATAGCGGCTTTTCCTGTCGGGGCTGCCAGTAGAATACGCAGTGAGTCTTTGTTCTTGGCTTGATTTGGTTGAAGTGCTTGCTGTTCAATTACGTTCTGTTCGATCAACAACGCGAGAATCCTGGTAATTGTGGTCGTTTTACCTGTACCAGGACCACCCGAAACAATTAGAAACTGTTGTTGTAAAGCCTGTTCTGCGGCGACTCTTTGCCAATTTGTTTCTTGTTCGCTCTCTGACTCTTTGGGAAAATAAACATCCAAACGATCTTGTAAGCAGTTGGCTTTTTGTTGTGTTGGTTTTATTGTTTCAACACTTAATAAACGCGACTTTATTTGGCCTGCTAAATGTTGTTGATAGGGTAATTATTTGTATTAGAATTTATTTTTTTCAAAGGATACTTAATGGAAAATCCTAAATTTAACTTTCAACCAAGAGTAC
>DQUJ01000110.1 GCA_015662325.1 Leucothrix mucor
ACTAATACGATACGTATATTATTGAGCATCTGCTTATGACTCGCCAATGAGTAAAAAGAATAAGTAACGTTTTTTCATAGTAATATAAAAATGATGATTTAATGAAACTTTTGCACGAGAGTATGCCGAGAGTAAAATAGCGTAATTTTTCTAATTCTCATAATACAAGTATAGTAATTCAAACAAAAAAGCCCTCACATTTCTGCAAGGGCTTTAAAAATATCTTTAATTAAAACTATCCTTTGTGATGCGGATCAGCAACAGAGTCTGCTAACGATGTAGGCAGTAATCTTAATACTTTAACTCCTACTATGACCATTGCTATTGCCAATGCAAATCCACCTACTCCTAACATAATCTCAGGAAAAGTAGCAGAATAAGCATTATTCACACCATCAAAGTAGGTACTAGAAACCTCTGCATTCGGGAATAATATCAATGGGAATGATTGTCCACCGACCAAAATAACATAAATCTGAACCAAACCACCAATAATGGCAAGTATTGCCGCTGACACAAGTGCTGTACGATTATTTTTAAGCTTGGTACACCAGATCAAAAACAAGGGAACTAAACTTCCTAGTAGGATTTGACCCCACCAAAACAATGATGAAAACTTGTTATCGCCTGTAAGAATATAGGCTTCAACACCATGGTGTTCTGTGGCATACAAATTAGTTAAATGACGTGCCAATTCAAAGAACAAAACGAGTGTAATAAATATAGCCAAGGTGTAACGTAGCCTATTTAAGATTGAATCTCCTAGTTCGCGACCCGTCATTTTAAACGATGCCATTAGCACAAGCGTATAAATTGCCGTACCAAATACATACGATGATACTATAAATAAGGGAGCAAGAATCGCCGCATCATAATATTGACGTGCAACCAAGAAACCGAAGATTGAGCCTGTACCCATGGTTAGCATGAAACGCCAAAACATATTGACAATGCCCGTAGGCTTATACAGCTTTTTAGCTAACTTATTACGATCCATCATCGTCCATAAATAAACACCGATGATCCCAAGAAAACCAGAATATAGAATCATATTCCACGCAAAGATCGACTTAAAGTTAAGCGCTCCCTTAGCCATTTCTATTACATGGTGAATACTGCCAAGATCAAGCAACAGTACCAATAAGCCACCAATTAACAACGCTGCCGCTAAGAAAGCGGATAAACGTCCTAATGGTTGATAGATTTTTTTACCAAAGACGGTTCCAATGGTCGCGATATTCGCCGCTCCAGAAGCCGCTACAATCAAGAATATTGCAAACACATGAGGCATTCCCCATACCACTTGATTATTCATGCCCGTAACATAATGACCGTGGTGCATATACATAAATGCGCCAGCACCACCTAATACCAATAAACCGAACAAACCTAATAGTGCCCAGTAGCCGATACCGTTATTCTTTACTTCACTGAAAATTGCTTTTGTAGCCATGATTATCCTTAAACCCTTAGATGCCCCAGTAACGTACGCCAGTATTTAAACCAAGATCAGCACGTATTTGTGTGCCGCCATATTTTTTCAACGCTACACTGATTTCACTACTAGGATCATTTAAATCGCCAAATAAAACAGAATCTGAAGCAGCATCAACACAGGCAGGATTTTTACCTTCGTCGACACGATGAATACATAAATTACAGGATTCTACTGTACCTTTTCCACGTGGAGTGCTGGGTTTTTGATCAATTAATGTTTCATGTACAAAGCTACGTGCTTTATAAGGACACGCCATCATGCAGTAACGACACCCGATACAGATATGTTTATTCACTTGAACAATGCCATCAACACGTTTCATTGAAGCACCAGTTGGACAAACATCCACACAGGGGGCAGTTTCACAATGTTGACACATAACGGGCACAGTCATAGTGTGACCCGTCATTTTTTCTGTTACTTTAACTTTACGAATCCATTGTGCTTTTTGCGCATCGTTAGAATGTGTTTCTTCGCCCCAACCGTGTTCTTTTTTACAAGCAGAGACCATTGCATCACTGCCTGCATCACCCAGTTTGTTAACATCAATTAACATGCCCCAGCGCTTTACGTTAGTTACCGCTTCATCCGCAGGTTTTGCATTTACTTCGCGAAGAAGAATGCCTGGCGCTACGGTCACTGCAGCCGCAGTACCGACAATACCCGTTAGGAATTTGCGGCGATAGGAATCAATGTGACTCATTGTGCTTCTCCGGTTGCTACTTCATCCACTGTATTTTTGGCAAGTTCTACTTCTAATTCTTCAATAAGTTGCTTTTCACTTGGGCGCTTCAAACTGTGTAAAGATGTACTTTTCATATGCACATCATCTTCTGGCGCTTTAGCAACACTATTACTGACAGGGTGATCAACATGACAATCAAAACAATCTAACTGTGCCGCAACATAACCATGACAGGTTGAACAAAAATGTTCAGAATCAGTATGTCGAAGCACTTTACCGTTATGCTGCTCTGGCACATGACAATTGATACACGCTTTTAAGCTACCATTCTTTGTACGAATACCTTTGTACATTGTCTCATCGCGTTTATGTAATAAAAGATCCATATGATCTTTACGGATATGAGACAGATGTGACTCAAGTTGTTTATCAGTATCAAACTGTTTAACCGCTTTCATCAGTTTAGGTGGCTGGCTATCACAAGCAGTAAGACCCGCAAAGAGCACCATCATCAATGATGTGAGAATGACTGATTGTATTTTTTTAGAGCGAAGACTAAACATATCCCTAAACCTTATTCCTACCTAACAAAAATCAAAACTAAAAGCCTAATAGCAGTAATACTAATAGGCTTTAGAGATTACTTAAACGCTAATTAACCACCAAGACCCATTTCGATGTAGCCCGTAGGACATACATCAGAACAGATATGACAACCAACACACTTGTCGTAGTCAGTGTCTACGTAACGGCCTGTAGTCGATACGTCTTTCTTAACGCGGAATACCGCATCTTGAGGACAGTAGATAACACAGTTATCACACTCGAAACAAAGACCACAGCTCATACAACGTTCTGCTTCGCCTACAACTTGCTCTTCTTCAAGTGCATTCATACGCTCAACGAAATGACCTAAAACATCATCTTTGCTCGGTACATCTTCAGTACGTTTAAAACGTTCAACTTTCTCGAAGTGACCGAGAAATAACTCACTTGATTCAACGATTTCATGCTCTGAACGATCGTCGTAGTTATGTACTGCGTAGTTATCAGTATCCGTTCCACGTAGATCTTCTTCTTTACCTTCATCATAAGATACAGGGCTAAGTTCATATTCTTTTAGCTTCTCCAGTAGATCAAAGTGATGCTTATCAACCTTAGGACGCTTATCCATTTTCTCATCTTTTTGAGTCAAGTAATGGTTGATCGTCTCAGCCGCTATTGATGCTTGACCAATCGCTGTTGTTAATAGATGTGGACGAACAATGTCGCCTGCGACGAAGTGACCTTCTTTACCCGGCACTTGATAGAAGTTATCCGCATCAATCGCATTACGATCATTGCCATACTCCTCAACACCATCAAGATCACCAAACTGGCCGATTGCAGATACAATTAAATCCGCTTCGATAACAGTTTCTTTTCCGCCTTCTTTTGGCTTAGGTATATTACCTTCCATTACTGCTTCAACAACTTTCAGTGCGATTGCACGTCCTTCGTCATTGACAATAATTTCTGTTGGCATAACTTCTGTAAGAATTGTTACACCTTCAATCAATGCATCTTGTACTTCATGCTCTGCCGCTGTCATTTGATCTAATGGAAATAATGACGTTAATGTCACTTCACAAGGTACTTTGCTAGCAGGCTCTGCATCGTGCTTGATAACACCTGTTGCAGAATCTTCACCTTTTTCAGTGTAATCAGCCAATGTACCAATACGACGAGATA
>DQUJ01000224.1 GCA_015662325.1 Leucothrix mucor
AACCATGAAAGCCTTACTACCTGATACCGCAGGCGTACGTCGCCCTGGTGCAGCATCATTAGATTTAGCTTACGTTGCAGCCGGACGTTATGATGGCTTTTGGGAGTTCAGCCTACACGAATGGGACATTGCCGCTGGCATTTTATTAGTCCAAGAAGCAGGTGGATTGATCGGTGATCTTTCCGGTGGAAGCACGCACATGAAAACGGGCGATATATTAGCCGCTAGCCCGAAAGTGTTTAAAGAAATGACAAAACGATTGCATCCTATTGTTAACAAAATCTAAACGAACTCTAATTATCTTTAAAAAATAACATTAGGTCAGGATTTCTTCTGATTGATCAAAATAAATGCGCTTAATGTGCTATAAATAAAAGAATCTGTCATTCCCGCGCAGGCGGGAATCCATCTTAATAAATGGCACTGCGCCTAAACCTTGGATAAGCTAGGAATAGGTATGACAAAAGACCAAACTAAAACAATAAACACATCATTGGAGAACACATGACTCAGGCTTCTTACCCCGTACTCGCTGATTTCGCCGCACAAGCAAACATCAACGCCGAGCAATACAAAGAAATGTACCAACGCTCCATTGATGACCCCGATGCGTTCTGGGCAGAACAAGCTAACAAATACGTTTCGTGGTTTAAACCGTGGGATAAAGTAACGGATTGGAGTTTTGATCAAGCCGACCTTCATATCGAATGGTTTAAAAATGCCAAGCTCAATGTGTCTCACAACTGTCTTGATCAACACCTTGAAACTCGTGGTGATCAAACCGCCATTATTTGGGAAGGCGACAACCCAGAAGAAGATAAGCACATTACTTACAAAAACTTGCATGCAGAAGTGTGCCAACTTTCTAATGTATTAAAATCACGCGGCGTTAAAAAAGGTGATCGCGTATCACTGTATATGCCGATGATTCCAGAAGCCGCCGTTGCCATGCTTGCCTGTACTCGAATCGGCGCGGTACATTCAATCGTATTTGGTGGATTCTCTCCCGAGGCATTAAAAAGCCGTATTTTAGATTCGGATTGTCAAGTCGTGATCACCGCCGATCAATCCATGCGTGGCGGTAAGAAAATACCACTAAAAACCAATGCCGACAAAGCGTTAGAAGGCTGTCCTAATGTACATACCTGCATCGTCGTCGAACGTGGTGGGGACCCTGTAGATTGGGATGATGCACGCGATGTTTGGTATGGCGAATCGGTATCCAAGGCTAGCACCGACTGCCCTGCGGTAGAAATGGATGCCGAAGATCCTTTATTTATTCTTTACACTTCAGGCTCAACTGGCACACCCAAAGGCGTACTGCACACCACGGGCGGCTATTTACTCCAAGCAGCAATGTCGCACAAATTAGTCTTTGATTACAAAGACGGCGAAGTCTACTGGTGTACAGCAGACGTCGGCTGGATAACAGGCCACACCTATATTCTCTATGGCCCATTAACCAATGGCGCGACTACCTTAATGTTTGAAGGCATTCCCACCTACCCTGATGCATCACGTTTTTGGCAAGTAATCGACAAACACAATGTTGCGAGCTTTTACACTGCACCCACAGCAATTCGCGCATTAATGGCGGCAGGCAATGCACCTGTAGAAAAAACCTCACGAAAATCATTACGTTTATTAGGAACGGTTGGCGAACCCATCAACCCAGAAGCATGGGAATGGTATTACAACGTGGTCGGCAATAAACAATGCCCGATTGTTGATACATGGTGGCAAACAGAAACAGGCGCGCACATGATGACGCCATTAGCGGGCGTTCACGATTTAAAACCCGGTTCTGCAATGGCGCCATTTTTTGGCTGTCAGCCCGTTCTTTTAGATGAGGAAGGCAAAGAAATTGAAGGCAATCCAGCCGCGGGTAACTTAGCCATGAAATCACCTTGGCCGTCGATGATGCGTAGCTTATACGGCAACCATGAACGCTTCTATGAAACCTACTTTTCAATGTACAAAGGCTATTATTTTACTGGTGACGGCGCACGCCGTGATGAAGATGGTGATTACTGGATTACTGGACGTGTCGATGATGTACTCAATGTTTCGGGGCATCGTTTAGGTACTGCCGAGATAGAATCAGGCTTAGTATTGCACCCTCAAGTAGCAGAAGCTGCCGTTGTGGGTTATCCGCATGATATTACTGGTCAAGGTATCTATGCCTACGTTACGCTAATGACGGGCGAAACAGGCACAGATGATTTAAAAGCAGACCTAGTCGCATTGGTCAGAAAAGAAATCGGCCCGATTGCTAAAGTGAATATTATTCAATGGGCACCAGGGTTACCAAAAACGCGTTCGGGTAAAATCATGCGTCGTATTTTGCGCAAAATTGCGGTGAATGAAGTGGATGAATTAGGCGATACATCAACCCTTGCTGATCCTTCTGTGGTGGATGATTTGATTG